>JAGVUW010000444.1 GCA_019136035.1 Verrucomicrobiota bacterium
CCCGTCTCGGACGCATCCTGGCCGGGACAACCCTGGTCGCGCAGGCGGTGCAGGCCGACGAGGCGGTGTGGGTGCGCGCTGGCGAGGTGGTCGTGCCGGCCGCCGGCACAGCCCTCCGCCTGGAACGCCTCGGCGAGGCCACCCGCGTCGGCCGGGCCGTCCTCAGCAACATCCCCGGGGGCGTCCCCGCGGCCTTGCCGTAACCCCGATCGGCCGGGCCGGCGCCGCGAGAGCAGCGCCGTGCCCGCCCGGGTAGAGCACCACGAACCAACGTCTTCTGCGCCGGCCCCGTCAGAGCGCCGGCTTCAGCCCCACCCCCGGCGCC
Source organism: Verrucomicrobiota bacterium (assembly GCA_019136035.1). Taxonomy (GTDB): domain Bacteria; phylum Verrucomicrobiota; class Lentisphaeria; order Oligosphaerales; family JAFGRS01; genus JAGVUW01. Next base: position 326 of record JAGVUW010000444.1, read on the forward strand.
CGGGGGAGCCGGCTATGGCCGGGCGAAACATCGCTCGCCACCGGTGTGGAGCGCGAGTGTCCACAGACGCGAACGCGTCCACGAGCCGCAACGGCATCGACAGCACAACGACGCCATGGTTCATACGAGCCGGCAGGGTGCCATGTGCCGTCAGGCCGCGGCGGCATCGGAGGTCGCGCCGGGCGGAATCCACGGCGCACGCTGCCGCGTCGACGCGGCACTCTGACCCAGAGACCGCATCCCTGCCCCAACGCGAGATCGACGGCAACGCCGTCGAGTCTCCCGTCTATCGGATCTTCCATCACTGGCCGGTGACGGCCAGGCACGGAAGATCCGTCAGAAGCTCATGGTGACCTGGCTGAAGAACCAGTCGCTGCCGTAGTCGGGCCCCGGCGTCTGCCGGATGAAGTCGCCTGGGAGGAAGTAGCAGTAGCCGCAGAAGAGGTCGAGGTTCGCGTGCACCTTCCACTGGAACATCAGGTCGATCTCCTGGCCCACCGACTCACCCGCGCCGCCGGTGCCGTCGCGCCGCGCCACCCCGCCGGAACTCCAGTACCAGGCATCACCGGACTCGGCCAGGCGGAAGAGGTGGTAGTCGACCCACAGCTTCATGGCCTTGGTGGGCTTGACGCTGGCCGTGAGCTGGTAGTCCTCGAGGTTCATCCAGGCCAGGAAGTTCATGCGGCCGTAGCAGGAGTCGACTGAGCCGTAGACATTGTCGAAGGTCCCGCGGACGCCATCGGCGGGATCCGAGTCGCCGCTCGCCCAGGTGTACTCCGCGCCCAGCCGCGGTGACCAGGGCGCCTGGAAGGTGTATCCGCCGCGGAGGTTGACGCCGAAGGCACGGATCTCGTCGTCGGCGTAGCTGCCGAACTGGGCCGCGGCCGTCCCGGCGTAGTCCCAGCGCTCACACCAGAGGCCGTCCCAGACGACGCCCACGGTGTGGCGCTTCTCATCGCCCGTGCGGCCGTCCTCACCCACCAGGTCGCCATGCGTCGAGAAGCGCTGAACCCAGAAGGTGTCCAGGGCCATCGGCAGGCCCTTCCAGCGCGCGTAGATGCCGCTCATCCGGAAGGGGAAGTGGTCGTCGTCCCAACTGTCCTGCTCGGTCATCAGGCGCTGACCATACAGGAGGTCCACCTGGACGCGCTCCCAGTCCAGCGTCAGCTTGACCGCGTCCCACCAGTACCGGCCGACGTTGCCCCACTCGCCCGGCCCGAAGATGCGGTTGTCGGCATAGGAGATCGACTGGCGACCGATTTTCAGCCCCACCGGCGTGCCGAGGATGGCCTGCCACTCGACGTAGGCCTGCTTCACATCGCAGGCGTTGTAGTGCGAGTTGCTCCTCGCCCGCGGCTGGTCTTCCAGGTCGCTCAGGAAGAAGCGCGAGTCCTGCAACTGCACGAAGACATGCGCATCCTCAGGCAGGCGGTAGTCCAGACTCAGACGCGTGCGCACCAGGAGCAGGTGGTCGCCCTCGTCGGTGCCGTAGCCGCGCACGTTGAAGTTGTCGGTGTACTCGTAGCGCAGACGCTCTTCCAGACTGAGGTCGAGACGGCCCGGCCCCAGAGCGACGTCCTTCGGCAACGTCGGCCAGCCCGCGGGCGGCGCCGCCGCGCCCGAACCCATGGCCCCCAGAAGACTCAGTGCCAGTACCGTGGCCCGTGCCCAACGCCGTCCCGTCATGCTGCTGACCTCCTGCATCGCCAGCGGCACGTGCCCTGCCGCCGGACCTCTCAATGCGTCGCCGCCCCCAGCATGGCGGCCGAACGACGCTTCGACAAGTCCCGACGTGTGAAAGAACCGTGAAGCGGCGGCGCGCCCGGCGGCGCGTTGTCGCCCGGCGTTCGCGTCGGCGTTCGCGCGGTCACCCTCGTAGGAAACGTGGCGGTGCGACGCGCGCGGTCTTGTCGCAGACTTTCAGCCTGCAAGGCGTCATGTCCGATTTCCCAGGGCGTTGCCCTGGGCTGACGAATGATGCCCTTTCAGGGCGCCGGGCCGGCGGGACGCAGGCAGGCGTCGCAAGCGATGTTCCGCCTTGCCACACCCGGGGCTCGCGCGGTCACCCTGAAGGGGTGGCAGATCGCAGCCGGGGGTCGCGCTCTCGCACGACCCCCGGAACCGCAGCCCCACGTGCCGAGCACCCTGGAAGGGGTGCCAGAAACAGCGGCCCGCGGCCGCAACCGGCGGCGTGTTGTCGCCCGCCGCTCGCGTCGGCGTTCGCGCGGTCACCCTGGAGGGGTGGCAGATCGTAGCCGGGGGTCGCGCTCTCGCACGACCCCCGGGACCGCAGCCCCACGTGCCGAGCACCCTGAAAGGGGTGCCAGAAACAGCGGCCCGCGGCCGCAACCGGCGGCGTGTTGTCGCCCGCCGGCCGCGGCCGACAGCGATCAGGCCGATCAGGCGAACTCGGAGAGGCGCACCGGACGGCCCTCGGCCGCCGAGCGGTCGGCGGCGTAGACAACGCGGAACGACTCGAAGGCGGTGTCGAAGTCGGTCAGCGGCATGGTGACATTGGCGCGAATGGCCGCGGCGAAGGCCTCGAACTGCGGCTTGTACGGGTGGTCCGTGACATCGCCCGAGCTGAGCATCGCGGTCGAGAGGCTGCTCCACTTCTCCTTGACCAGCCCGGCGATCTTCTCGGAGTAGATCTTGTCGTCGAGGAGGCTGCCCTTGCTGCCGATGAGGTGGACGTGGAAGTAGTAGGGCTGCAGGCAGTCGATCGAGGCCGAGACCTTGCCGATCTTGCCGCCCTCGAACTTCAGAATGGTCACGCTGCAGGGCGGGTACTCGTACTCGGCAAAGTGCGGGCTCGTGCTCTTGGCGCTGTAGCTGGTGACCTCGATCACCGGCGCCTGCATCGCCAGCATGAGGCCGTCGAGGGCGTGGCAGCCGGCGCTGAGCAGGGCGCTGCCGCCGCCGTCCTTCTTGACGTTCCAGGCGTACTGGCCGTACCACGGCCCGATGCCGTGGTAGTAGTCGATCTCGCCGTAGTGCAGGTCGCCCAGGAGGCCCTCGTCGATGACGCTCTTCATCATGATGAACTGCTTGCTGAAGCGGCACTCCAGGCCGGCGCAGGCCTTGACCTTGGCCTTGGCGATCGCCAGCTTGATGGCCTTGGCCTCGTCGTAGCCCAGGGCGATCGGCTTCTCGATGAAGATGTGCTTGCCCGCCTGCGCCGCCAGAATGGCCTGCTCCGGGTGGAACTTGTTCGGCGTGCAGATATCGATGATGTCGAGGGTCGGATCCGCCAGCATGGCGCGGTAGTCGTTGTAGAGCTTCACCGGCACCCCGAGGCTCTTCTGCAGCTCGCCCTCGTTGAGGGGCCGGACATCGCAGACGGCCGCGACCTTGACGCCCGGGACGCTCTTCCAGGTCTCGATGTGCGCCCCCGCCACCCAGCCCAGGCCGACCACGCCGACTCGCAGTTCTCTCATGACCAGTCCTCCTTGACACGGCCCCGCCACCTGGACAGCACGCCGACGGGGCCCTTACTAAAGGATACAGCGCATGGGCCGGGTCAGCGGCCCCCATGGGACAGGGCTACCATAGGCGGCCTCCGCCCGACCGCAAGGGCACTCGACGACCGGCCGGGCCTGACCCGGTGGATGGCCCCGGGGTCGTCCGAAGGCCCGCTTCCGGCATCCACCCCGCCCGGCCGCCACCGCGATCACGCGAGCTGCCCCGGTTCGGCCCGCGGCGCCCTGGACGCGCTCGCCCGCCGAGGCCATAGTGACCGCCAGCGTCGCTTCTGCCAGCGCACCGGAGGCCCCGTGCACGACCAGAGCCAGGAACTCTTCGAAATCGTCGATGACCAGGACCGCGTCGTCGGCACTGCCCGCCGCGGCGAGTGCCATGGCAACCCGGCCCTCGTCCACCGCACCGCCCATGTCATGGTCTTCGACCGCGCCGGCCGCATGCTCCTGCAGAAACGCGCCGCCTCCAAGGACATCCAGCCCGGCCTCTGGGACACCGCCGTCGGCGGCCACCTCCGCCCCGGCGAGAGCTACGAGCAGGCCGCCCGCCGCGAGATGGCCGAGGAGGTCGGCCTGGAACCCGGCCTGCCCCTGCGCGAGCTCTTCGATGCGCGCATCCGCAACGCCACCGAGTCGGAGAACACCCGCGTCTTCGCGGTCACCCACGAGGGGCCCTTCCGCCCGCAGGCCGAAGAGATCGACGCGCTGCGCTTCTGGAGCCCGGGCGAGGTGACGCAGGCTCTCGGTACCGGCGTCTTCACGCCCAACCTCGAGGCCGAGATCGCGACCCTGCGCGACCGCGGGCTGTGGTAGCGGAGACGGCCGCCCTGCCAGCCGCGGGCGGCGGCGGCGACGTCAGGCGCCGACCGGCACCTCAGGCCAGGCCGACCGCGGTGCCCGGGATACCCTCCGGCGGCGCAAAGACGCCGCGCAGAGCCCGCACCAGGCCCGTCGAACAGAACCCCGCGACATCGCGCACCGCCTCTCGACGCAGCCGCCTGCCGCCGTAGGTCGCCGCCTGGCCCGCCACCAGGACTATCGCTGCCGTACGGCAGCCCAGCAGGGCCGCCAGGATCGCCTCCGGGACAATCCCGTGGCCGAGGACGTCGGCGCCATGGCACCGCGCCGCCGCGGCCTCGGCCGGAGTGTCGAACTGCGGCCCGCGTGTGCCCTGGTAGACACCCAGACGAAGGCCCACGCCGACGTGCGCCGCGGCGTTGATGATCTCGGCATTCAGCTCCTGCGAGAAGGCGTCGGTCATGTCGAGAAACGGCCCCTCAATCAGCTCGAGGTAGCCCGCAGCCGGGCAGGCGCCCATGGCGTTGATGGTGTCGGTGATGGCCAGCCACGAGCCGGTGGCGAGGTCCTCGCGCAGGGCCATCCCGGTCTCGACCACGACGACATCGCGGATCCCGGCCAGGGCCGCGACCGCGACCGGCAGGACGACCTCGTGGCCAGCCGGGTCCTCATAGCCGTAGCGGTGGCCATGGCCGACCAGGACCGTCGTCTCGCCGATCTGACCGAGGATCATCTCGAGCGGGCAGCCTGCCGCCGAGGGCCGCGCCGAGGCCAGGCCCGCCGCCGCCATCGCGACGCGGCCCAGAACGCGGTCGAAGAGGCCCTCGGGATCGAAGCCGGCGCCGAGCTGGACGTAGGCCCGCGGCACCTGCCACGACGCGAAGCGCCCGGGGAGATCGCGCGCCGCCTCGGCGGCCTGCTGGTGCGGTGGTGCCATGCGTGGGCGCATCCGGCCCGGGGTCTCCGGCGACATGCCGCCCCGGGCACGCGCCCAACCTACCGCGGCGGCGCCCGCGCGTCAACGGCGCGCGGCGGCGGCCTCGGCGTGGTATGTTGGCAGTCGTCCGCGCCGGCAGCGGCCCGGCAACCAGGCGGCCCCGACGGCCCCCGGCGCCCCGGCATCACCCGGCGCAGTCTCTCAGCGAGGGCAGACGATGATCCGTTCCGACCAGATCCTGCAGACCGTCGGCATGATCCAGAACGAGAATCTGGACGTCCGTACCATCACCATGGGGATCAACCTCCTGGACTGCCGCCACCCCAGTGCCGACGTCTGCTGTCGCAAGATCGTCGCCAAGATCGAGCGCTGCGCCGGGGCCCTGGTGGAGACCTGCAACGCGGTGAGCACCGAGTTCGGCCTCCCGATCGTCAATAAACGCCTCGCCGTCAGCCCGGTGGCCGACATCGCGGCCGGCCTCGACCGCGATGGCTTCGTCGCCGTCGCCCGCGCCCTCGACCAGGCCGCGCGGTCGGTCAACGTCGACTTCGTCGGCGGCTACAGCGCCCAGGTCCAGAAGGGCGCCAGCGCTGCCGACACGCGCCTCATCGAGACCCTCGCGGAAGCCCTGACCACCACCAGCAAGGTCTGCGCCAGCATCAACGTCGCCAGCAGCCGCGCCGGCATCAACATGGACATCGTCGGCCGCCTCGGGCATGTCCTGCTCGAGATGGCCGCCGCCAGCGCCGACCAGGATGGCTTCGCCTGCGCCAAGCTGGTCATCTTCGCCAACCAGCCCGAGGACAACCCCTTCATGGCCGGCGCCTACCACGGCCATGGCGAACCGGAGACGGTCCTGAATGTCGGCGTCAGCGGCCCGGGCGTCGTCGCCCGCGCCCTGGAACGCCTCATCGCTCACGAGGGCGCTGAGAACCTCGACCTCGATGACCTTGCCGAGGAGATCAAACAGACGAGCTGCCGGGTGACACGATGCGGCGAGCTGATCGGCCGCGAGGTCGCCCGACGCATGCAGACACGCTTCGGCGTGGTCGACCTCTCGCTGGCCCCGACCCCGAAGGTCGGCGACAGCGTCGGCGAGATCCTCCAGATCCTCGGCCTCGATGCCGTCGGCGCCCCCGGCTCCACTGCCTGCGTGGCCCTCCTTAATGACGCCGTCAAGAAGGGCGGCGCCTTCGCCTCACAGAATGTCGGCGGCCTCAGCGGCGCCTTCATACCGGTCTGCGAAGACGCCACCCTCAGCGCCGCCGCCGAACGCGGCGAGCTCAGCCTCGAGAAACTCGAGGCCATGACCGCCGTCTGCTCGGTCGGCCTCGATATGGTGGCCCTCCCCGGCGATACCCCCGCGGAGACCCTCTCCGCCCTCATTGCCGACGAAATGGCCATCGGCATGATCAACCGCAAGACCACCGCCGTGCGCTTCATCCCGGTGCCCAACAAGAAGGCCGGCGACCGCGTCGAGTTCGGCGGGCTCTTCGGCGGCAGCACCATCATGCCCGTCCCGAACGTCGGTAAGTCGGCGCGTTTCATCCGCTTCGGCGGACGCATCCCGGCGCCGATCCACAGCCTCAACAACTAGACGACCATGCCTGCCGATCGCCGCGACCGCCCGACCGCACTGCCCGCCACCGCCGGCGGCGGCAGCAGCACGGCCGATGCCGCGGCCGCCGCGGCCGGCCCCGC
>JAGVUW010000708.1 GCA_019136035.1 Verrucomicrobiota bacterium
CGTCGAGATCGCGCCGATCGCCGAGGAGTACCCGGTCGTCTTCGACGAGCGCCCGGTGCTGCTCTACAAGGACAGCATCCACCACTACGACCTGAGCCTGACCCGCGCCATCGCTCATGCCGCCGCCGGCCGCGGCATCGGCCTGCAGGCGCAGTGCGTCCGCAGCTTCGGCAGCGACGCCGGCGCCGCCAAGAAGGCCGGCATGATCGGCCGCGCCGCCTGTATCGCCTTCCCGACCCAGAACACGCATGGCTACGAGATCGGCCAGCTTGGCGCCATGGAGAACTGCGTGCGGGTCCTCGAGGCCTACTTCGCGTAGGTGCCGAGGCGCAGGCCCTCATCGACGAAGAAGCGGTAGGTCTCGTAGGCCGTCGTCGTCGGTATCGAGTGGTCCGAGTGCAGGATGTAGCCGTAGTCCTGCATGAGGACCGGGACCTTCTCGGCGAGCTCGCGGGCGATGGCCGCGGTGTCGTTGGCGACGAGGTTGCGGGCGTCCATGCCGCCGAAGAGGACGATCCGGTCGCCGAAGGTGCGCTTGATGCGCAGCGGGTCCATGCCGGCCTTGACCTCCATGACCTGCAGGCAGTCGATGCCGGCCTCGATCAGGCCCGGCAGAAGCGGCTCGACGAAGCCGCACGAGTGCAGGATGACCTTCAGGCCCAGGCTGTGGCAGTAGTCGATGGTGCGGCGGTGCCCCGGCATGACCAGCTCGCGGTACATCGCCGGCGACATGAAGGGCCGCAGCTTGAAGCCCATGTCTTCGTAGAACCACACCCCGTCCGGGCGGCCCTCCTCGGCGAAGAGGATCTCCATCAGGCCGATGGTGAGGTCGGCGTAGGTGTGGACCATGTCGCGAACCCAGTCCGGGTCGAGGGCCATGCCGACGAGCATGTGCTCATGGCCGCAGACCGGGTGCATCTGCTCGAAGACATTGATGCCGCCCCAGCAGAAGAACCGCTGGCTCGCGGCGGCGGCCTGGCGGGCGCGGCGGTAGGCCTCGGCGTTGATGCGACGACGCTCGGGCGTCAGGAGGGGCCGCACCTTCGCCTCCCAACTGGCGCGGTCCTTGACCTCGAAATCGACATGCTCCGGGGTCGAGGCGTGCAGCTTGTGGTGGCGCAGGCTGGCGTAGTTGCCATTCTTGACCAGCTTGGTCTCGTCGTCCTCCTCGAGCACGATCGGCTCCATGTCGAGGTCGGCGATGCAGTTGAAGGGCCAGCAGGTGGCGATGTCGAAGCCGAAGTGGCTGGCGAGGTCGGTATCGGGGGCGATGTGGCCCTGCGACTGCCAGGCCTTGAGGGTATCGCCCCAGAAGTGCTCGAACAGCCCGATGCGGTCGACGGGCCGGCGATGCAGGATGTTGTCGATGCGTTCGCGTCCGGTGAGCGGCTGCATGGTCACGCCTTCCCGTTGGTCGTCTGCACTCAAACTCAGCGCGCCCGGCAGCACACCCGCCGGGGCTTTCCTCTCGATGCCGCCTCCACAGCGCCGTCCCCGGCGCCGCGACAGCTCCACGGCGTCGCCCGTGGCCCCCCGGGCGACGGCAGCGCCCGGGGGAGCGCCACTCGGCTCGCGTCGCCCGGGCGCCGCCCCGCGGGCCTCAGCGCGTGGCGGCGCCTCCGGCCGGGGCCGGGATGACCTCCCAGACGCCGAAGCCGGCCGGCTTCTGCAGGCCGCCGCGAACCGGCGCCCAGGTGCCCCACTCGCGGTTCAGCCCGCGGAAGCGCGCCAGATTGACACGCCAGGTGCGCGCTGCGGCGGCGCCGTCGAGGCCGGCCAGCGGGATGCGTACCTCCGCGGTCCAGCCCTGCGGTGTTGCCTGCGCGGCGGCCTGCCAGGTGCCGTTCCAGTCTTTGCTCATGGCATGGCCGTCCCACTGGGATCCTGCCGGTGTGGTCATGAACTGGTAGAAGGCGTACTCGGTCGCTTCGGGCGTCTGGCCGGGCGCGAGGAAGATCTCGACGTGCTCGGCGCCGGTCCAGATGCGGTCGTCGTCGTGCGGGTGGGTGCGGGACTTCTCGAAGCTCGTCTGCGATTCCCAGCAGCGGAAGCCGATGACGACGGCGTCGGGCGTAAAGAAGGCCCACGCCTCGGTGGGCTCCTTGAGGCGGTCGCCGCGCAGGGGCGTGAAGGCCTCGATGGTGGCAGCGCGCTCCCAGAGTGCCTCGTCGAGACGGCCGTCGATCGCAAGAGGCCCACTCAGAGTCGGCACCGCGAGCCGCGGCAGCGCGACGGTCGTCTCCGCCGGCGCCGGGGGCGCCAGGTTCAGCACCGGCCGCACCAGCCGGGCTTCCTCAGGTCGGGCGGTGTAGGTGCCGCGCATCATGGTGTCGTCACGGGTGTAGGCCAGGACGTAGAAGCGGTGCTCAGGCGTCGGCGCCAGGGCCGCCAGGAGGTCGCGGCGGACGAGCAGGTAGAGCACGTCGCCGGCACGCACGACGCTGCCCTCGTAGTGCGGTACGGAGGCGGTGCGGGTATTGGCGGCGATGATGCGGCCGTCGGCGTCGGGTGCGATGTCGCGGTAACGCGTCAGCTTCAGGCCCGGTTGGTCGAAGCGCGCCGAGAGCACCCAGTCGGCGCCGGCGGCGACGCCGGCACGGCCGGTCTGGCTGCCGTCAGCGTTGACGTAAACACTCAGCGAACGCCAGTCCTTCAGGGTGCTGCCCTTGACAGCCCAGGCGCAGATGCGGTCGTCCTGCATGAAGCCCGCCTCGAGCGGCGCGCCGTGCTCACGGCGCGCCTGGGCGGCGCGGACCACCTCGACGCCCTCGATGCGGGCTTCCGGCATGGGCAGCGGCACGTCCTTGCCGGCGGTGTCGATCTGCGGGAAGAAGCCCTTGCCATCGACGCCGATCTTGGCAAGCATGGCCCGCGTCGGTTGCAGGGGTACGGTCTCGGCGAAGGGGTGGACACTGCGGTACTTCTCCTCCTGAAGCAGCCGCAGGAGCCGCCCGGTAAGCTGCTGGGTGTCGAAGGGCGTGGCGCCGGTGATGCTCAGGCGTGGCCCCGCGGGATCGAGGCGGATGCCGTTGTCCGCACCGGAACTCAGCACGATCGCCGGGCCGGGGGCGGTCTCGGCGATGGCCAGGTCGGCCTGCTCGTGGAAGGCGATCGCGTCCTGGATCATGCGGGCGGCGGCCTGCTCGCGCGGCGATGCGTCTGCGGCGAGCACCAGGCTGGCCGCGGCGTAGGGGAAGGCCAGAAGGGCCTCTGACGGACTGCGGAACAGCCGCGACTGGCAGGTGAGGGCCAGGACGCTGTCGCCGGCGGGGAGTTCGAGGACGTCCGCCGGGTCGACCGGCCGGCCGTCGAGAGTGGCACCGGCGGCCTCGAACTCCGGCGGCGCGGACCACGACCAGCGCAGGCGCAGCGGCGCCGCGCTGCGCAGCTCGAAGCGCCACTCCTGGCGGTCGGCCCGGACCGTGGCCGAGGAGCGCCCCGAGAGGCGCACCGGCGCGTCTCCGTCGGCGGCCTCCAGGCAGACTGGCACCGCCACCAGGTGCGTCTGGCGGCGCTCCCAGGTCAGGTCGAGATGGGTGGCGGCGCCGTCGACCGCAAAGGCGATGGGGCGGCCGTCCCAGGCCATGGGCAGGACACTCCCGGCGGCGAGGTACGGCGTCAGGATGGTCTCCTCGGCAGACAGGTGTTCGGGCAGGGGATTGGAGACCGCCAGGACGGCCTGAAGCCCCTGGCCATAGCGCGCCCGCGACAGCCGCGCGTCACCGCGGCAGGCCGCGACGCTGCGGTAGCCGCGTCCCTGGACATCGATGAGCGCGGGCATGGCGCGGGTGATGCTCTCGCGGCCGAAGACGTGCATGACGCCGGGCACGAAGCCGCCCTGCCAGCATCCGAGGAGCCAGGCGTCGAGGTGGTCCTGGTAGAAGAGCCGTATCTGGTCTGGGGTGAGGGCCTGCCAGTCGATCTGCAGGGCCGGGTTGTCGAAGCCGCCGCCGGCGTGGAGGTGGAGTCGCTTGCTGCCCACCAGGTGCCGCTGGTGTCGGAAGTCCTCATAGCGCAGGTTGGGCTGGTCCTTGGCCTCGTTGAGGAAGGCGTCGAGGGCGGCGGCGACCATGAAGGGATCGCCGCCGTTACCCACGACGCCGAGGCGGAAGCCCTCGTGGTGGAAGCCGCGCAGGTAGTCGAGGAGGAGCCGGTGGCCGATGCCGGTATGGAGGTAGCGCCCCTGGTCGTCGTAGGCCCAGCCGGGCAGGCTGCGCTGCAGGGTGCCGCGGAAGCGCGAGGGGTTGCTGGCGACGTCGAGGCCGAAGCCGTGCAGGTTCAGCTCGCCGACCAGCTCCGGGATGTCGCGGCGCAGGGTCTCCTCGAGGCGGCTGGCCCAGGGGAAGACATGGCGTTCCGCGGAGGTGCTGGTGACCCAGCTCAGCCGCGTGCCGGCCTGGCCGTAGGGGTAGATCTGCGCCTCGGCATCGAGGTCGCGGGCCAGGTTCTCCTCAATCCAGTTAATAAGGTAATAGACGATGGCGGTGTTGTAGCGGTGGTCGATGTTCCTCCAGCCCTCGGCGCGGGTGCTGCGGAAGCGCCCCGCGTCCTCGAGGTCGAACCAGCTCGTGGTGGCGCGCTTGGCGATATCGGCGCGTTCGCGTTCGCCCATGGGCCAGTCCCAGAGTTCCGGCCGGCCGAGCCAGTCGCCGACGCGGCGGAAGGGCGCGTAGCCCCAGTCCCACGACCCGTACGCCGCGCGGATCTTGGCGGCACGGGCACGCTCGTCGGCCGGGTTGGCGTTGGCGGTGCGGTAACGGCCGTAGCCGAGGGTGTCGGTGCCGAGGCGGCTCAGGCGCGGGTCGATGTCCTGGGGATTGTCGAAGGCCTCCGGGAAGCGCTGCTGGTAGCCATGGATGGCATCGAGGTGGCCCGACACCGGCGTGAAGGCGAAGAACACGAAGGTCACACCGGCCGCCTCGCCGGGCAACAGTGCCAGGCGGGTGCCGTAGTGCCAACGGCCGTCGGCGTCGATGCGGGTGAAGAGGTGGGAGATGAGGGCGTCGGGCCGGACGCCGATGGCCAGGCCGCGGTCGCGGTCGAAGACGGCGCTGGCGGGGAAGGTCCCGTCGATGGTCTCGCGCGCCGGCCGCTTCTGGGTGCTCTCGTGGAGGGTGGCGCCGTCGTAGAAGCGCGCCGACGGCAGGCCGCCCAGCGCGCTCTGCCAGGCGACCTCGATCCAGGCCTCGTCCTCGCCGCGGTTGCTGAAGACGGCCTGCCAGAAAAGCGCCCCGTCGCGCGTGCTGATCTCGTGCTCGGCCTGCAGGCCGGGCCGGGCCAGGGCCTGCGTCAGGCGCAGGACGCCGTCGGGCCCCGGCGCCGCGGCCTCGGCTGGCCGGTCGAGAATCGCGCCGGTGCGGCCGTCGACAACGACCAGGCGCAGGGCGTCGGGCCACGGTGTCGGCCACGACGGGCTCGCCAGGCGGCTCAGGCCGACCGGCGCGGTGGCCAGGCTCCAGACGACGGCCGGGGTCGGGTAGGGCACTGCGGCCGTGCGCAGTTCGGCCGCGCCGGCGGCCAGGCCGGCGATGGCAAGGGCGGCGAGAACGACAGCCAGATGGCTGGAACGGCATCGACCTGCGGGCGCCGGCAACGCGGCCCGGCGGCGGTGTGGCGTCAGGCGCGTCGAGGGGCTGTGGCACGGCGGCATGGGCGCACTCCGGATGGCGAGATCACAGACGTCAGTGGCGTTGTTGCTGCACCGTACTGTCGCGGCCGCGGCAACGCCAGCCCAGCGCGCGCGAAGACCCCGTGCCGCGCTCAGGGTCGCCGCGCCGCCTCGGCGGCGCGGCGATAGCGATCCCGGAAGAACTCGGCCCAGGCGCGGGTGCGGGCCACCCGCGAGCGCGGCAGGCGGATGTCGGCCGCAGCGGCGTCGGCTTCGGCGTAGGTGAAGGGCAGCTCGCGCAACAGGGCCATGGCCTCGGGCGCGGCCGCCGGCCCGCCGGCCTCGACGACGGCGCGCCAGGCCTCCTTGAGCTCGGGGTGGCAGTCGATCACCATGACCCGGATGAGAACGCGGATCAGGTCGAAGTAGCGGCCGGTCCACTCGGGGTGGTACTGGAAGCGCCCCGCCAGGTCGAAGGGCCGGGCGTCGGCCTCGGCCATGTGGGCGCGGTCGGCGTCGGTATAGAGGTCGCGGCGCACGGGCAGGCGCCGCAGGGCGTACTGCACCGGCCCGCCGGGGGTGCCGACGCGGTAGTTCCAGAGCTGCTGGCCGGGCCGGGAGAGCACGAAGTCGACGAAGGCCTCAGCCAGATCGCGATGCGGTGCGCCGCGCAGGATGCCGATCGGGTCGACCGACAGCGACGAGCCGCCCTCGGGGGTGACGTAGAGCATGGTCTGGCGGCCGATGTGGTCGCGCTCCCAGTCGGCCTGCGAGGTGCCGTAGAAGTCGATGCACATGCCGGTGGCCAGTTCACCGCGGGCAACGTCGACCGGGACCTTGCTGGCCGACATGGTGAAGTAGCGCGCATTGCCGCCGATCTGCCGGACCAGCAGGAGGGCCTCGGTCCAGCCCTCGGCGACGGCCTCGCGGAGCGCCGCCGGGTCGGCCTGCTCGGCGCCCTCGGGCAGCCGTCGGGCGACCTCGGCGGCCATGGCCTGCTGCAGGATCATCTCGAAGCACTTGTTGATCGAGCCGCTCTTGGACGGGTCGGCGGCGCCGACCTGGCCGAAGAGCCGCGGGTCGGCGAGGTCGCGCCACTGCCTGGGCAGGCTCGCCGGTTGCGCGACGTCGTAGCCGAGGTCCGCCAGGGAGTCGAGGTTGGAGCAGATGCCGAAGGACGACAGGCAGGCGCCGTAGTAGCGGTCCTGCGGGTCGTACCAGATCTCGCCACTGAGGCGCTGGCTGAGGACCGGCGTGTCGCCGGCCAGGGCTTCCGGGTGACGGTCGCGGTAGCCGCAGGGCACCAGGAGGCCCTGTTCGGCAAGGCGGCCGAGGTCGAACTGGCCGCCGCCGAAGAAGACATCGATGCCGACGCTGGCGTTGCTCTTGAGGAAGGCCTCGCGGGCAGCCCAGGCGGTCTCGCTGGCGTCCTCCTGGCGCAGGCGGCGGTTGAGGCAGGCGCTCTCGACCTCGTTGGTCCAGGGCTTCCCGTCGGCCTCCCAGAGGAGCCGGAAGGCGGCGAGGTAGCTGCTCTCGAGGAAGCGCACGATCTCGGTCGTGCCGCCGGGGGCGCGCCAGTCGATATCGACATCGAGGCC
>JAGVUW010000736.1 GCA_019136035.1 Verrucomicrobiota bacterium
CCACCGTAACGGCCGCTGGCATCTGCTCTTCCCCCACAGTGCCCCAGCTTGACGAACCCCACGGCGCACGGCCAGCACCGAGGACACTACCCTACGGAACGGACATGCGCCCGCGCGCCGCGTCTCGTGGGGAATGCCTCCGTCGAGCCGGAGGCGGCTCGTAGGACCGATCGCGGTGGGGCGCTGTCGACGCCGTGGCGGCTCGTGGGCGCGCTCGCGCCTGTGGACACTCGCGCTCCAACGCGCCTGGCGAGCGGTCTATCGTGCGGTGCTGCCCGGCGCCTCCGTGCGCCGGTGACGCCGCCTCAGCCGGCCGCCTGGCCCAGGATGGCGCCGACGGCCTGCACGAAGCCGTCCATCTCCTCGTCGGTGCCGATGGTGATGCGGATATAGTCGCGCACCCGGTCGAGGTCGAAGTAGCGCACCAGGTAGCCGCGTTCGCGCAGCGCGCGGAAGAGGGCCCCGGCGGCGATGGCGCTCGGCGGGCGGGCCAGGATGAAGTTGGCCTGTGACGGCAGCACCGCGAAGCCCATGGCCTCCAGGGCTGCGGTGAGACGGCCGCGCGTGGCGCGGATGCGCTGGACGTTGCCGAGCATGGTGTCGCGGTCCTCCAGGGCCGCCAGGCCGAGGACCTGCGTCAGCATGTCGAGGTTGTAGGAGTCCTTGACCTTCATCATCTCGGCGATGAGATCCGGGGGTGCGAAGGCCAGGCCCAGGCGCAGACCCGCCAGCGAGTAGCTCTTGGAGAAGGTCCGCGAGACCACCACATTCGGGAAGCGCTGTACGAAATCCAGGCAGTTGTCCTCGGCGAAATCCGCGTAGGCCTCGTCGATCCAGACGACGCCAGGGAAGTCGCGGCAGATCGCCGCGAGGCTCTCGCGGGCGCAGGCATTGCCGGTAGGGGCGTTCGGCCGGCAGAGGATCAGCAGCGAGGCCCGCGCCGCCCGGGCGGCGGTGTCGGCCGGCGGGTCGAAGTGCGCGTCCAGGGCGATCGGGACACGCGTCGCGCCCTGGATGTCGGCCAGGACCGGGTAGAGCGAGTAGCTCGGCTCGGTGTAGGCCAGGGCGCCGCCCTGGTCAACGAAGGTCCGCACCGCGATGGTCAGCAGGTCGTCGGAGCCATTGCCGGCGATGGCCCACTCCGGCCCCAGCCCCAGCGGCTTTGCCGCGGCGCGGCGCAGCTCGGTGGCGAGGGGGTCGGAGTAGAGCCGCAGGCGGGCCGGGTCGAACGACCGCAGCGCCGCCGCCACCCGCGGTGAGGGCGGGTACGGGTTCTCATTGGTGTTGAGCTTGACATAACGGCGGTCGCGGGGCTGCTCCCCGGGGGTGTAGCCGGCGATGCGGACGATGGCAGATCTGGCCAGTGGCATGACGTGTACCCTCCGACGCTGCGGGGCTGCAGTCGGCCCGAAAGACGCGAGGGCCATCCTGGCCCACAGGGTCAGGCCGGCCCCGCCGAGCGGCACTATAAGCAGGCGACCGCGCCCCCGCAATCAGGGCGCGGCGCGCGGGGGCGTCGGAGAGAACACCATGAACCATCCTCTTCTGAGGCGTCACCGCCAGCGCGGCACTCTGACCCGGCGGCCGCCGCCGTGCCACATCGCGAGGTCGCCTACGGGCGGCCGCGCGCCGCCGCCCGGCCTCGACGGACCGGTTCCCGCGCGGCCTCGGCCGCCAGGCGTCCCGCCTCAGCGCTGAAACGACGACTGCCGCTGTCGGGGCGTCCTGCGCGGCGTTCGGCAGTCCGGGGCCACAGCGGATTTCTGCATCGGGCCTGAGATTGACAACCGTGTCGGCAGATGGTACTATGAGACCTGTTCAGCGGAAAGACTGAAGGACTGGACAGGGGGGCGTTTGAGGTGCCGCCGACTCAGGGAAGGCACCTGTGAGTTCCGGCTCCACGCCGGTCGGTGGCGGCGTGGGGTGGGGCGTATGCCGCGCACGGTGGAGGCGCCGGCTGCGGCGAGTGGCGTCGGCTGGCGGTAGTACACACTCACCATGTCAGACATGCAGACGCAGAACATGACGCTGATGTTCGTGGATATCCCGACTATTGGGACGATCCGCGAGCAGAAGGGCGAGGAGGCCGCGCGGGAGTACCAGCAGCGCTGCCTGGCTCTGCTGGGTGAGGTGCGCAAGCACTTCGCCGGCAACCTCGTGCGATCGATCGGCGGGACCCTGCTGTGCTCGTTCACCGATGCGGGCGATGCGGTTGAAGCGGCTGTTCGCATGCAGGAGGCGATGGTCAGCAGCGGTCTGGCCGAGGGCGGTGTACAGGTCCGCATGGGCCTGCATGCCGGCACGGTTCACGTGCGCGCCGGCAACTACTCAGGCGAGGCCGTGACCATGGCGGCGCGGACGGTCACGCTGGCGAAGCCCGGTGCGATTGTGGCGACCGGGGCCGTGTTCGAGCAGGCCGGCGAACGCGCCGTGCGGCGTTTTGCCGCTATGAAGAGCCAGGCCGTCGAGCGGCTCAATCTCGAGCTCTATGAGGTCATCTGGCGCAGTGCCGGCGAGGCTGACGCGGACGTCCAGCCCCTGGCCAGTGACGCTGTCGGCAGCAAGCGCAAGACCGCGCCGACGCGTCTGCGGCCGATGGCGGCCGCCGGTGCTGTGCCGATGCGTCGTGTCGCTCTGCGCGAGGTGCCGGCCTCAGAGGTCGCCTCGCCGTCATCGTCGCCGAGCGCGGCGGACGCCCCCGTCGCGACGGAAGGCGTGGCGCCCTCGGCCGCACCGGCGACACCCCAGCCGGCCGGGACGCCGCCCGCGGCGAGCGGCAACGCCCTGCGGCTGATCTGGCGCGAGAAGGTCCTCGTCGTTAACCGCACCACCGCCGTGAGCATGGGGCGCGACAACGTCAACGACATTGTCCTGCAGGTGAGCACGGCCTCGCGACGGCACGCCGAGGTCTGCTGCCGCGAGGGCGTCTTCCTCGTCATCGACCGCAGCGCCAACGGCACCTTCGTCTACGACGACCAGGGCAAGGAACACTACGTCCACCAGGCGGAACTCGTCCTGACCGAGTCGGGCGCGATCTGCCCCGGCTGTCCGCAGGAAGAGCCCGGCTGTGAAGCCCTGCTGTACTGGATCGCCGAGTGAGGCGATTCGGCGGATGCCCGTGGCACCCGTATGGAAGACCGGGGTGCGGTGCTGTCGACGCCGTTGCGGCTCGTGGACGTGTTTGCGTCTGCGGGCAGCGGCCCGTGGCGGGCAACCCTCAGGGATTCAGCTCGTCGGCCCGTACCGCGGCTTCGATGAGGAGCTGGTCCGTCGCCAGGTTCAGGTTGCGCCCGGCGTCCTGAATGCCGTCGGCGAAGGTCGCTGTCGAGTGGCTGAGGGTCATCATCCGCGCCACGGCATCCACGCCGGTGCAGTCGTCGAAGGTGGCAAAGACGACGCGGCCGCCGGCCAGCGTCAGGCTGCCGATAGGGCCTCCGGGGCCGTCGGCCGACACCGTCAGCACCCCGCTTCGCGCCGTCATGGTCAGGAACTGGATGGCATTGCTGAGCTCGCCGCGGCTGAGGCGGAAGCGGAAGGCCGGCTCGGCCTGCGACGGGGCGTCGTCCGGGTCGTCGTCCGGGGTGGTGGCCGGCGGCGTTGCCGGCACGACCAACAGCCGGTCGATGGGGGTGCCCCAGTACTCCTCGCCGAGCCGTACGATGGCATTGGCGCCCTCGAGGTAGGCCAGCGTCACCAGGCGGCCGGCGAGTTGCTCGATGGTGGTCCGAGTGAGCACGGCCGAGCAGCCGAGGGCCTTGCTCAGACGCACCGCGGCGTGGGGGGTGGCGGCCTGGACGCCGTCGAGGCCGGCCTGAGCGCGCAGGGTATTGGCCAGTACGTGGCAGTTGGAGGCGCAGATATCGAGGTCGATGCCGGCCTTCTCGATGCGGCCTGCCAGGTCGGCGGCGACGGTCCGGCGCTGGGCCTCATCGCCCGGACGCCAGGACTCGTAGGCGCGGAGCAGGGCGTGGAGCGCTGTCTGGAAACGGCTCAGAAGGCGTTGCCGTTCGCCGTCGCTCCAGGTCCACTCCAGATCCCTGGGTTTGTCGTTAGCGTTGGCCATACCACCTCGCGTCCCACGGGATGCCGCGCCGACCCGGCGTCCGATGTCACGGACCTCGTCCTGTCTCAGACCTCAGCCACCACAGCCCGGCGGCTGAGGATCCAGCCCACCTCGTGCATGGCCCGCCGCACGCGCTGCAGCCGTCGCTGCGCGACCGTGCTTCCGGTCAGCGCCAGGATGGCCACGACCTCGCCGCTGGACAGCAGGAGGAGGGGTGGCGTGCTGCCGGGTAAGATGATGCAGTCTGACGCTTTGTCGACAAACTTCTGCAGGTGCCGGCGGGTGCGGAAGAAATACCGGCTGCCGAGGGCGGCGACCTTGTCGGCGTCACTCATGTCGCCGGCGATGGCCAGGGGGATGCCCTCGACCGACGTCAGCAGGGCCCCGGCGGCGGCGAACTCGGCGCGGATCGCCTCAGCGATGCGCTCGAGCATCGGCCGGCCGTTGGTCGGCAGGTCGAGCAGTTGACCGATCACCTGATGGCGATCGACCTGACGCCGCACCGACAGGCCGGTCATGCGCCGGAAGATCGACGGGCCGATGCCGGGCAGTTCTGCCAGTTCGAAAATCGACCGGAAGCCGCCATGCGCCGCGCGGTATTCGAGGATCGCCTGGGCGCGGCTGGCGCCGACGCCCGGGAGTGTCATCAGATCGGCGGCGCGGGCCGTGTTCAGGTTGACTCCCAGCGGGGCGCGTTCCAGCGATGGCTCGAGGCCATCCCACTCGGGTAGCGCGGCCGTATCCACATCGTCCGCGGGTTCGGCGTCGGCGGTGCGCTCCGTGGCGGCCGCCGCCTGGGCGACCGACTCCGTCGGTGTCGCGATCGCCGCGGCCAAGCCGCCGACGGCTGCAACCCCCAGAGCGACCGCCGCGGGCGCCGCCTGGGGCGGGGCCGCCGGAACCGGAGCCACTGCCGGAGCTACTGCCGGAGCCGCCGCCTGGCTGGCCGCGGGCGCCGTCTGGGGCGGCGTTGCCGGAACCGGAGCCACTGCCGGAGCCGCCGCCTGGCTGGCCGCGGGCGCCGTCTGGGGCGGCGTTGTCGGAACTGGAGCCACTGCCGGAGCTACTGCCGGAGCTACTGCCGGAGCCGCTGCCTGGCTGGCCGCGGGCGCCGTCTGGGGCGGCGTTGCCGGAACCGGAGCCACCGCCGCCGGAGCTACTGCCGGAGCCGCTGCCTGGGTGGCCGCGGGCGCCGTCGTGGTGGCCGTTGAGAACAGCGCGCCCAGGCGGGACGACGCGACCACGTCGTCGGCCAGGTCGCCGGGGACTTCCAGAAGGTCCGGCGGCACCGCCGCGACGACGCTGGCCAGGTCGAGCGGCAGGGCGCCATGGGCCTCGGGTGTCAGCCACCCGGAAGGCAGGGTCGACGCCAGCAGGGCAACCGGCATCGTGACACTGCCTGAACCGAGTTGCCGCAGGACGTCGTCTGTCGGCAATGCCAGGCTGAGGCCCGGCAGGCCCTCGTCACGCCATGCCGGACCGCGCCAGCCAGCCGGGACTGCCCCGAGGGCCGCCGCGATCGGGATCTCGACCTGGCGCGGCGCCGACGGCGCCGGCGCGGCCTGGGCCGCGGCTCGAGGCGCTTCAGTCGTCGCCGGTGTCTCGGACGTCGCCGGTGCTTCGGGCGGGGCCGGTGTCTCGGACGTCGCCGGCACCTCGGGCGCCGCGAGTGCTGCGGCGGGTTCCGGTCTCGCGGTCGAGGAGAAGAAGTCCCTCATCGAGGCGGCCGCGACGGCATCCTGGTCCATCTCAGCCGTCACCTGCATCAGGTCGGAAGGTACCGCGGCGACCACCGCCGCGAGGTCGAGCGTGATGCTGTCGGCGGCGTCGGCGGCCAGAGCGCCTTCCGGGAGCTGCCTGCGGGCGACCTCTGCGGCGATGTCGACCCGACCGGTTGCGAGCTGCCGCATCAGCTCCGAGCGCGACACTGCCACGGTCGGGGCGCCTGGCCAGTCGGCCTTCCAGGCGGGGCCGCGCGAGGCGGGGGGCAGCGCTGTCAGGACGACATTGGCCGGCAAGTGGACCTCGTCGGCATGCGTGGCCGTGGGGCGAGGGACGGCCGTGGCAGTCTCGCTGGCGGCGCTGGTCGCGTGCGCTGACTCCGCAGCCTTGACCGCCGGTGCCACAGGTTCGGCCGCCGCGCCCGGTGACGATGCCGGGGCGGCCGTCGTCGGCGATGGCCGTGCCGGGGCGAACAGGTCCTTCATCGCGCGTACCGCGGCGACGTCCTGATCCTCCGGGACCTCAGGGCGAAGCCAGGACTCCGGCAGGGCCGACACCACGGCCGCGAGGTCGAGGTCGACCTCGCCGGAGGCGCCAGGGGCAACCCAGCCGGCGGGCAGGGCGTCGCTGAGGAGGCGCGCCTCCAAGGCGACGCGGCCCTGGGCGAGTTGTTCGAGGAGGGCCTGCCGGGGCAACGGCAGGCTCCCCGTCAGCATTGTGTCGGAACGCCAGGCAGGGCCGCGCTGGGCCTGGGGCAGGGCCGCGGCCAGGATGGTATAGGGCAGTTGCGCCTGCTCGTCCGCGGCGCTCGCCGGGGCGCTGTCGGCGGCGCTGTCGGCCGCGGCCGGTGCGACGGGCGGTTCGGACTCCGACGCGGCCGGCGCGCCGGGCTCCAGATCGGCGGGCACTGCCGCCAGGACCTCGGCGAGGTCGAGGTCGAGATCGCCTTCGGCCGCCGGGCTGAGCCAGCCCTCCGGAAGGTGCCCGCGCGCGGCGGCGGCCGGCACGCAGACGCGGCCATCGCCGAGCTGGCGGCGGAGCGTGTCACGGTCGATGGGCAGGGTTCCGGTCGGCCACTCCTGCTTCCAGGCCGGCCCACGCAGGGCCGCCGGCAGGCTGACCAGGAGAGCCCGCAACGGCAGTTCGACCGGGTTGGATGGCAGTTGCAGCGCGACCCGCCGCAGTTGCGGCCGCCCTGCCGGTGCCGCAGCGGCGGCGGATGCCGTCGTGGCGGCGGGTGCCCGAGCGGCCATCGGCGGCGCGCTGATGCGGATGGTGGGTGGGCGCGGGGCGTCGTCGGCCGTTGCCGCCTTTAGCTGGGGCGCCGCCGGAGCGGCGCCGGCACGGGCGTCGGCGGGTGGGTCCGCCAGCGGGGCAGCGCTGGGTCGCGGCGGGGCGAAGCGGAGCCGTG
>JAGVUW010000695.1 GCA_019136035.1 Verrucomicrobiota bacterium
AGGCAGCACCTTCACCATCGTCCTGCCGCGCGCCTGACGGATCCCCCGCCGCGCGACGGCTCACGGGTTTCCCCGGGGCCGCGGGGCTGGGGCCTCCCGGAAAGGGACCCAAGGGACCCAAGCGACCCAAGGGACTCCAGGATGGCGCCGCCGCGGATCCCCGTGCCGCCAAGGCCCCCCGGCATCCCCGGCGCCCCGGTGTCCCCGGTGTCCCCGGTGTCCCCGGTGTCCCCAGTGTCCCTAACCCTCTTCTGACCCTCTCGAAACCCCTCCTCACATGGCGCTCACACAGGCCTTGCCGGCGCGGCCTAACCTAATGAGCGTTGACCGGGGCCGCGCCCTCAGGGCAGGGCGGTGCGGGCCTTCGAGAACAAGGCAATCGGCGGCAGTCGGCCGCCTGTAACGAGGAAACCAAGGGAAAGCAATGGCAGAAGAAAGGACCACCATGAAGAGACGTTGGCTCACCCTCGCGGCCTGCGCGGCCATGCCGGTCGGCTTTGCCGCCGAACCGAGCACCGCGGAGATCCTCCAGCAGCTCCAGGCGTTGCAGCAGCAGGTCCAGGCGCAACAGCAGGTCATCGAGACCCTGCGGGCGCAGGTGCCGCAGGCAGCGACAACCGGGGTGACCCAGGAGCAGGTCAATGCCCTGGTCAAGCACGAGGTCGAGACGGCGATGAAGGACCAGGCCGGACCGGGCCTGACCCTCGGCAAGGGCATCGACGGGCTGAAGCTCACCGGCGACCTGCGCCTGCGCTACGAGTACGCCGACCTCGACGGCGACAGCGACAGCGGCCGCGACGACGTGCGCAAGTACGACCGCTTCCGTCACCGCGCCCGCCTCGGCGGCGTCTGGACCAACAAGGAGGAGAACTGGGAAGTCGGCATCGGCATGGAGTACGGCAGCGGCAGCGGCAACAGCGCCAACGACAGTTGGAACAAGGGCTCGGTCTGGGAGTCGGGTGATGTCTACCTCGACTACGCCTACGCGAAGCACACCTTCGCGGACGCCTTGGCGGGCCTCACGCTGACCCTGGGTCAGCAGAAGAACCCATTCCTGTCGAGTTTCGCGATGTTCGACGGCGACCTGCGTCCGACCGGCCTCTCGCTGCAGTACAGCCGCGCGGCCTTCTTCGGGACCCTCGGGGCGTACAATCTGCGCAGCGACACCCGGGTGAGCGGCTCTTCGGATCAGTCCACCGCGAACATGGTGGCGGCGCAGGCGGGCCTGACGTGGTCGAATGAGCGCAGTAACGCCAAAGTCGCCCTCGCGGTCTATGCCGGTGACAGCGAGACCAGCGAGTACACCTTCGGCGAAAGCAACGACGACTACAGCTTCACCATCGCCCAGCTCTACGCCGAGGCCGGCACCACCCTCGCCGACGCGGTCAAGGCGAAGGTCTACGGCGAGTTCCTCACCAACCTCGGTGTCGACAGCGACTTCAGTCAGCTCTCCTACCAGCCCGGCGCCAACTACCGCTCCAGTGCCAACGACAGCGCCTGGAGCCTCGGCGTCGAGTTCGGCTGGCAGAAGTTCAAGGCAAGCTACGCCTATGCCCACATCGAAGGCGACTCGGTGCCGTGGTTCTTTGCCGACAGCGACTTCGGCGCCGGCCTCCCGGATGGCGCCCTCAACGCCGAGGGCCACGTCCTCTCGCTGGGCTACGCCCTCACCAAGAACTGCGAACTGCGCGGCACGCTGTTCCTCGTCGACCCGCTCGACACCGACCGCGGCAACGACGGCCTGGGCGTGACCCAGACCCAGCTCGACGTGATCTACAAGTTCTGATCAAGGCACGCGACGCATCCCACGGGGCCCGGACTGCTTCGGCAGGCCGGGCCTTGTTCGTCTGACGGACTCGGCTGGCGCGCCCGCGCGCCGGTCGCCGGTCGGCGCCGCCGCTCAGGTCGGCGGGCTGGGATCCTCGGGATCCGGGTCGGGCTTGGCCGGGTCGGGCCGCGACAGCCAGGCGCCGGCGTGGCAGGCAATCGGCACCAGCGAGAGGACGCCATGCAGACGCAGGATCAGGGCAATGTCACGGCCGCTCGGCAACTGGCCCAGGCGGCCTTCGCACTGCGCCAGGCCCAGGAACAGCACGGCCAGGAACGACCACGTGGTCATCCGACTGCGATGGCGACAGGTCATCGTGCGTATCCTCCCTGGGCTGGTACGGCCCGCGGTTCCGGCACCACCGGCATGGCGACCGCCGCGCCGGCGGCCGACGGCGCCAGGATCGCCAGGGCCTCGCGGCCCGTGCGACTGGCCGACAGGGCTGCCCGCACACTCGGCAGGACGACCCGCCGCGCCAGCAGTCCCAGGACCGTCAGGTAGTCGTCGTAGTCATCCGCCGGGGTGACCATCAGGAACACGAAACGCACCGGCTCGGCTTCCCCAGGGCGGAAGGCAACGCCATCCGGGCAGATGCCGAGGCAGCAGAGGACGCCGCGGAAGCCCGGAATCGCCGCGTGCGGGAAGGCCGTCTCACAGCCGACGGCGGTGCTCTCCACGGCCTCGCGACGCAGCGCCCGCTCCAAGGCCGGGTCGCGCCACGAACGCGGGATCTGGTACTGGCTCACCAGGGTGTCGATCAGGGCCGCAATCGCCGCCTGGCCATCACGCACCCGCAGGTCGGGAACCACCAGCGACTCCCAGAGCACATCGCGGACGGTCAATGCCTGGGGCGGCGGCGCTGAGATCATCACCAACGGATTCGACAGACGCCGCAGGAGCACGTCGGGGACCGTGTCGCCGAAGTGCGCCGCCGCTCGCCAGGCATTCGGGGTGCCCACCAGGACCATGTCGTCGGGCCGGACGTGGCTCAGGATCCCCGCCACCGGGTCGTGTTCGTGGGTGACGCAGACCGGCTCCCGCAATCCCAGGACACGGCCCTGCAGCTCCGCCGCCGCGGCTGCGGCGGCCTGGCTGCGGGCCCGCGCGCCGACGCCGTCGTCAGGCACGACCCGCAACCACTGCGCCGGTACCCCCAGAGCCCGCGACAGGTCGCGGGCCAGGCCGACCTGGTGCAGGGTGTGGTGACCGCCACCGGTCGCCACCAGGAGCCGCCGGCAGCTCACGCCCGCCTCGTCACCACGCACAAAGACCGCCGGAACACGCCACTCCTGCGTCGCCCGCAGCAACGCCGCAAACGCCGGCGAGGCCGGCGCCAGGTCCGAAACCACCAGGCTGACGCCCGGATCCGGGACACCACCACCCGACGGCACCGCCGCCAACGAGCCCGAGGCAATCGCCTGCTCCAGCGCCGCCGGCGTGCCCGGCCGCAGGAGACGCGTCTGCAGACCACGCGAACGCGCCAAGGCGCTGCCACACGCCACCACCGCCGCGTCACCCCGCTCCGAGGTGGGCAACAGCAGCACCGGACGCTTCGCTAAGGTCGTCATGACGGCCTCCTGGTTCTATCTGCCTGCACGCTCCGTCCGCTGACACGGCCCCCGGCCCCCGCTCCGCCAGAGTCGCTGTCACGGCTATAAATGAGCAACGTCTCACCCATGCACCAGGCCCGCCGCCGGCCGCGCTTGCGGCCCGGCCTGGCCACCGCCTACCTTCCTCTGCCCCACGGCGTGAGGATGGCTTCCACACGACCCGCCGGCAACCCCGTTCAGAGCCCTTTCTGACAACATTCGTTCATAAAGTGAGGTAGGCTTCATGTGTAATCTACAGTCGACTCCCGAGGCTGTCCAGTCGTGCTGAGTGGACAGGGTGGACAAGGTGGACGTCAACTCGGCGCCCCCGGGCGCCGGTGGTCCTGGGAGCGCCGCGCGTCGGCTTGGCCTGACCCTGGCGCCGCTCTTCGGCGCCAGGGTGGCCCACGGGCGTCGTCGTGGAGCCATGTGATCCGCGCGCGAATGCCCTGGGGGGCGGTTGCGGCCGCGCTGTGGCCGGGAGTATAGTGAGGAGGGGTTGCCGGAGGGTCCGGCCGCGTGGGAGAGGCGAGGTGGTATCGCTATGGTATTGCGATGGTTGCGTCTCTGGGCTGTGGTCGCACTCTATGGCGCTGGCCTGTCACTGCCGGCGGCGATGGAGATGCCGGACTACGCCCCGGCGCGTCACGACCGCTTCTACGCCGGTGGTGGCGCCGATCCCGCGCTGCGTGAGGCCTGGGACTGGTCGGGCGTGGGGCTGAGCACGGGTGGGCGCTGGGGCACGCTGGTGTCGTCCTCGTTCATCCTCTCGGCGGACCACTGGGACCCCGGCGTCGGCGCCCAGATGGTCTTCTACCCTGACAACACCGGCTCCGGCGCCGTGACCCTGAGTGTCGATGCCGGCTGGCAGATCGCCGGCACCGACCTCTGGCTCGGCCACCTCAGCAGCGCGGCGCCGTCGTCGCTGGCCCGCTATGCGGTCACCGACTTCCTGGGTGCCGGCTTCATCGGCACCGAGATCGCGGTGTTCGGCCTGGATGACGCGGGGGGCACGACCAGCCAGCGCATCGGCCGCAATGTGATCGACGCGGTCGGCCTTGCCGACGTCCGCTTCACGGGCGAGCCGGTGCTGATCTTCGACTACGACCGCATCGGCAGTGAGGTCTGGCCCGACGAGCAGCGCCTGGTCGCGGGCGATTCGGGCGGCCCGGAGTTCGCCCGTCTTGGGGGCGCCTACTCGCTGGTCGGCATCAACTACTTCTACTACACCGACGCGCTCGGCCAGCCGGCCGGTTCCGGCGGCAGTCTGGTCTCGGCGTCGATTGCGGCGATCAACGACCTGATGCGGCCCTATGGCGAGCAGTTGGTGGTCGTCCCCGAGCCCTGCGGCGGGATGCTGCTGCTGGTTGGCGTGGGCGTGCTTGGGCTGTGCCGGCCGGGGCGTGCCCGGCGCCCGGCGGCGAGGGCCTGAGGCGCTCGCCGCCAAACGGGGCAGGGTATCAGGCGCGGCGCTGCAACTCGGCGCCGTGTCTGGCGGTGGCCTGGGCTGGTCAGGCTGCTGTGGGGCGGCGGCGCCGAGCCGTCGCGAAGGCCAGACCGCCGGCCGCCAGGAGGATCCCCGCGGAGGGCTCCGGGACCGGGATGATCGGGTCCGGGACCAGGATGTCGCCGATCACGAGGCGCTGGCCGTCGGGATCGGCCGGCCCGGCGCCGGGGAGGCCGTCCTCATAGCGGTTTCGGCGATCGTCCATGCCGCCCGGTGAGTAGCGGATGACGACGCGGTCAGCCGGGTCGGTGATGCGCACGAGGAGGTTGCCGCTCGGATCGCTCTCCGGGGCGGAGGCGGTGCCGTAGAGGCTGAGGTCGAGGGCGCTCTCCGAGTAGTCGTTGCCGTTGGTGTCGCGCCCGTAGGAGGGCGTGGCGTCCGGGCTGGTGCCGGTGACCTGCCGCCGGATGGTGTCATCGAAGGCGCTGACCACCACGACATCCTGCCAGCCCGAGTAGCGTCCGCCAGAGAGGGACGAACTGCCGGAATCGATATCGGCCAGGGTGAAGGTGATCCCGGCGACCGCCGCGTTCAGCGCGATCTCGATCTGGACATAGGCCGCGCTGCCGTTGTCGGTGGCGGCGTCCATCCAGACATTGAGGGCTTTCCCGCTCCCCAGACTCGCCCAGGTCGACACCCGTGGGTACTGCGTCGAGCCATCCGAGGAATCGGTGGTGTAGGCGACCGTGATCATGGCCTGGTAGGGGCCGACGTTGTACGGGCTGTTGCCATTCATGTCGCCGGCAGCCCAGGCGATGGCATCCCAGTCCAGCACGGCCCCGGCGCACGGCCGTGGCAGCCACGCCAAGGCCATGGCCAGCGCCGCCAGCCACGGACGGCCACGCCCCAGAACGCCGAGCCTGGATGAGAAACGCGCCAAAACGGCACCTCCGAGACGGAACAACAATGACGTCATACAGGCGCCCCTACCCGGAAAACAATGGCCAGAACACCGATTGCCCTCGCTGAAGCCCTGAGGACATGGCAGGCCAGAAGCACTCGCAATACGACTTTGATACTGGTTAAGACCAAAGCCATATGCTTAAGACTATAGTCGTATATGAGGCCGTCTTCAAGCGGTGGCGCCCCCTAAGTTCATTAGAATTGTGTTATTGGTGCCGATGCCCGCCCCTCGCAGTCGAGGGTACGGTGCTGGAAGGGCCTGCGCGTCCGTTCGGCTTCAACCGCGCTGTCGGGCGAGGTGCGGGCAACGGTGCGGCCACTCCGGGTCGGAGTGTCTGGTGCTTCCGGGGGCAGCGGCCTGGGTCCGAACGCGGTGGAAGGGGCGTCCATCGCAGAGGGGCGCAGAGGAGCCTTACCCGATCTTCATCGGCGATCCAGCGGGTGTCGTTGTAAAGGCCGTCGCCACTCCTATAGTCTGTGACTTTCCACACGGGAATCGCGTCGGCGCGCCGGGAGGCGCGACTGGGCGATTGCGCGGTCTCGCGATCTTATGCAGGAATGGCCATGTCGACGATGCCTTGGCTTGCGCGTCTAAGTCTGATTCTGGGAGTCACCCTGATGAGCGCTTCGGTCGGGGCCGCCGAGACTGCGCCGGCGCCGAAGCCAGCGCCGCCGGTGTTGCCGCCGGCGCCTGAGGGCGTCGTCATTCAGCAGGACCTCGACTACCTCGACGCCGGCCGCGCTGAGAAGCTCGACCTCTACCTCCCCGCGGCCCGCCCGGAGGGGACGCGCTCGCCGGCGGTGGTCTTCATCCACGGCGGCGGCTGGCGTGGCGGTGACAAGGCTGAGCGTCGTGCCTTCAACTACGGGACCCACCTGGCGCGGGCCGGCTATGTGATGGTCAGCATCAACTACTGGATGGACGTCGAGGACCTCTGGCCGAAGAACCTGCACGACTGCAAGAATGCCGTGCGCTGGCTGCGCGTGAACGCCGACCGCCTCGGCGTCGATCCCGAGCGCATCGGCGTCGCCGGCGGTTCGGCCGGCGGTCACCTGGCCCTGATGGTGGCCTACACCACCGACGTCGACGGCCTGGAGCCGGCGGCGCCGTACCCGGGCGTCTCCAGCCGGGTGAGCTGTGTCATCAATCTCTACGGGATCACGAACCTCCTGACCCGCCAGAAGGTCGACAAGACCGGCCAACCCACCGGGGTGCCGAACAGCAGCGTCCTGCTGCGCGCCTGGCCGCGCGCCGAGCACGAGGCCCTCTGGCGGCTCGCCTCGCCGGTCTGGCATGTCAAGGCCGGCACGCCCCCGACGCTGACCCTGCACGGCCTCAGCGACGCC
>JAGVUW010000126.1 GCA_019136035.1 Verrucomicrobiota bacterium
GTCGACGAAGCGCTCCCAGTCGGGGGTGTCGCCCGGCTCGGGCGCGGCCAGCTCGTGGCCGCGCCCGCGGTTGGGATAGAAGGGGCAGTGCTGGTCGATGGCGGAGAAGTAGAATCCGAGAGCCATGCCGCGCCGGCGGCAGGCCTCCGCCAGTTCCGCCAGCACGTCGCGTCCGAAGGGGGGTTGCGTCACCTTGAACGCCGTCGTGGCGGTGTCCCACAGGCAGAAGCCGTCGAGGTGTTTGGCGGTGATGACCAGGTAACTCATGCCGGCAGCCTCGGCCAGGTCGATCCAGGCATCGGGATCGAAGCCCTCCGGGTGGAACCGCGCTGCCAGCCTGGCGTACTCGGCCCGCGGTGTCCGCAGGCGCAGTTGGTGCTGTTCATGCCAGCCGGGGATGGCGTAGAGACCCCAGTGGATGAAGAGGCCCAGTCGGCGTGAGAAGAAGTCATCGAGGGTCGGCATGGTCGTCCTCCAGGGTCTTTCCTCAGCGGCGCTTTTGGCACCCCCTCAGGGTACCGGGTCGATGGATTCGCCGTTCCGGGCGTCGGCCATCGGGCGCCAGCCCCAGCCCCCAGCCCCCGGGCCTCGGGCCTCGGGTCTCGGGAGTCGGGCGTCCTGCTCTCACGGCGCCTTCTCCATGCCGCGGGTGGCCTTGCACTCAGGATAGCCGCTGCACCCCCAGAAGTCGCCTCGCGCTGAGTGCCGGCGGCGCATGGGCTTGCCGCATTCCGGGCAGGCGGGAGCGCCCTCCGCACCCGCTGCCGCGGCGGTGCGCGCCTTGTGCATCTTTTCCCGGATGCCACCGTCCCGCACAAACGACTCCTCCTGCGACTCCATCTGCCGGCGGAGCAACGCCGTCGTGCGCTCGATCAGGACGATCAGCGCATTCGCAACCGTCGTTGGGTCCTCGCTCGCCAGCCAGGGATCGAAACGGTGCCGCTGCCGATGCAGGTAGGCCCAGTATTCGTGCAGCACATCCTCGCCGTACTTGAAAGGCTCGATCGTGACTGCCGAGAGCCGCTGATGCTCGGGACTCTGGACGCTCCAAGGGATCAGTTCGCGCTCTGCCAGCCAGGTCTCAAGATCGTTCTGCAACTCAGCCAGGCTGGCGCGGGCCACGTCGGTCAGCTTAATCTCGGTCTCGGTTGAGGTCCCGGCCCGCTCCGAGCCCTCGGCGATGTTAATCCGCCCGGAGCGCGCCGCGCCGATCATCTGTCCGGCGACTTTGCCGAGCGCATCCTCCTGCCAGGGGATGAAGCGCTTGCAGAACGCGGTCGTCCCCAGGTGGATGATCGTCGCGAAGTTGAAAGAATAGAGCTTGCGGTAACCCCCGCTCTTGTTGAGAATCCTGCTCATCGGCGCGCCTTTGATGTGTTTCAGGACGCCCGACACCCGAGACCCGAGGCCCGACGGTGTGGCTCAGGACGCCCGACACCCGAGACCCGAGGCCCGACGATGTGGCTCAGGACGCCCGACACCCGAGACCCGAGGTCCGACGATGTGGCTCAGGACGCC
The DNA here is from genome assembly GCA_019136035.1 of Verrucomicrobiota bacterium. Classification (GTDB taxonomy): domain Bacteria; phylum Verrucomicrobiota; class Lentisphaeria; order Oligosphaerales; family JAFGRS01; genus JAGVUW01. Next base: position 1,519 of record JAGVUW010000126.1, read on the forward strand.
CGACACCCGAGACCCGAGGCCCGACGTCGTGGGTCGCCCATCCTCTGCACGGCCCCGGCCGTCGGGCGTCGGGTCTCGGGCCTCCTCTCCTCCCCAATGTAGCACGCAACCCGCGCCCTATGCATAGCTCCGGTACGGCGCCGTTGGGTGACGGCAGGCTAGGGTTTGGCGGCGGCGGGCGGGGTGTTGGGGCGCAGTCCGGCATCGGAGCGGTAGGGCCGGCCGGTGCTGTAGAGCGCCAGGCGCTGGCGGCAGTCCGCGATGACCTCGGGCGGCACGGCGCTGCGTTCCAGGAGGCCGATGGCGCGCTGTGCCGTTGAGATCGCCTCGGGGAAACGGCCTGCTTCGGCGTAGGCCGCGGCGAGGGTGTCGAGGGCGAAGGGGTTGCGGCCGTCCTCGAGGGCGACGGCGCGGGCGGCCTTCTCGACCGCCTCAGCGCCGTGGCGCCAGGCGTCCTCCGGGCAGGTCGCCCGCAGGTACGCCAGGCCGATGAGGGCCGGGACGAAATCTGGGCGCACGCCCAGGGCCGCGTTGAGGTACTCGACGGCGGCCTGGAAGAGGCCGTCCTCGGCCAGGGTCAGGCCGAGCCTGCAGAGGCCCTGCGCGCCGCCGCCCGCCGGATCGACCAGGGCCTTGAAATGGGCTCGGGCGGCGGCCCGGTCGCCGCGCAGGAGGTAGGTCCGTCCCAGGCGGTAGCGGGCCAGGGCCATCGACGGATCGGCGGCGAGGGCGCGCCCGTAGCCGCCGATGGCGTCATCGAGGCGGCCGAGCTGGGCGTAGGCGTCGCCGAGTTCCGCGTAGGAGACGGCCAGGAGTGGCGTCTGGGCGGCGGCCTGTTCGAGGAGTCGGATGCCCTCCTCGAGGCGACCGGTGCGCAGGCAGGCCGAGCCGAGGTTGGCGGCGGTCTGGGGGGCGCCCTGGTTCAGTTCGAGGGCCCGCTCGAGGGTCGGTATGGCCTCGTCGAAGCGCCCGAGGTTCATGAGGCTGGAGCCGAGGTTGTTCCAGACGCGGCCGTCGTTGGGTGCGATGGCGAGGGCGGCGCGGTAGTGCGGTACGGCCTCGGCGTGCCGGCCCACCGCGATGAGGGCATTGCCGAGGTTGCTGTGCATGGGTGCAGAGGGCCCGCAGACCTGCAGGGCGCGCGTGAAAAGCGCCGTGCCGTCGCGCCAGTGCGCGACCTGCCGGTGAGCCGCGACGGTCAGGGCCGCCAGGACCGCTGTCGCGAGGGCCGCCAGGGCGTGTCGGGTCGCGGCAGGCCGGCCCCGGGTGAGGTCGTCGAGCAGCCAGACGAGGCCCATCCAGAAGCCGATCAGGGGCAGGTAGGCATAGCGGTCGGCGTGGGCCTGGCCGCCGACCTGGATCAGGCCGAGGACCGGCACCAGCATGAGGCCGTACCAGAGCAGGCCGGCCATGACCCACGGCCGCGAGAGGCGCCAGCGCCAGGCGGCCCATGACAGCCCGGCGAGAGCCGCGGTGGCCAGCGCGGCGGCGCCCCACGGCGGCGCCGCGGGCAGGGGGTAGAAGACGCCTAGGTGCCATGGGAAGACGGCCTTGAGGAGGTACCAGCCGCAGGAGGCGGCGGCATTGGCGAAGCGCAGGTCGAAGGGCACCGCCGCGCGGCTCGCGACGGCGCCCATGGCGGCCTGCGCGTACAGGGTCGCCAGGCTGGCGAGGAGGCTGAGGGCGGCGAGCGGGATCTTCTCGAGGACCGGCCGGCGCCACGTCTGCGACCAGGCCTCGAGGCGGAGCCGCCGCAGCGGCCAGAGGTCGAGCAGGAGGAGGGCGAAGGGCAGCATCACCAGAGTCGGCTTGCTGAGCAGCCCGAGGGCGAGGCAGAGGCCGGTGCGGGCCAGGCGGCCGGGGCTGGGCCGGCGAGCGTACGTGACGTGGGCATGCAGGGTCAGGAGGGCGAAGAGGCCGCTAAGGACCGCCTTGCGCTGCGAGGCCCAGGCGACCGACTCGACATTGAGCGGATGGACGGCGACGAGCAGCGCCACCCCCAGGCTGGGCCAGAAGGCGCCGGTGAGGCGCGCCAGGAGGAGCAGGAGCAGCACGGCGTTGGCCGCGTGCAGGATGACATTGACCGTCAGGTGCGCTCCGGCATTCAGGCCGAACAGCTCGCAGTCGAGCATGTGCGAGAGGACGGTGAGCGGGTGCCAGTTGGCGCTGGTGCAGGAGGTGAAGGCGTAGGTCAGGCTCTGTGCGGTCAGCCCCTGTTGGACCACCGCATTGGCGACGATGTACTCGTCGTCGTCGAACTGGTTGAAGGCGTGCGACCCGACCTGGGCGTAGACCACGGCCACGGCCGCGCCGAGGACCAGGCAGGCGACGGCGAGGCGCGCCCGCGACGGGGCGATCTCCGGCGGCGGTGTGGTGTCGGCGGTCGGTGCCGGTGTTGTCGGCATTGCCGTCGTGCCGGCCGCTGCGCCACGCGTGCTTGCCATCGCCGTCGCACCTCCAGCGTTGGCGCCGTCCGGCGGGTGGCCGGGTGGGGTCGCCGGTCCGGTGACATCCCGGCCGCGGCGCGCTCCCGGCGGCGCCTTCTCGGGTCGGGCCGGGCGCGCTCCGCCGGGAGGCCGCGGCCGGCGTCTGCCGCCGTGCGGTGGTCAGTCGCGCGGCAGGACGTTATCGAGGGCCTCATCGCCGCTGCTGGCGAGGGCGGCGCCTTCGCTGATGCGCCCCTGTTCGATGAGGTTATCGATGAGCAGGCCGAGGTCGGCCGCCAGCGAGTTCAGCGCCTCGGCGGTGGTGGCGCGGTAGCAGTGCTCTGCCAGATCGCACTGGATGCAGGTCTCCGGTGCGGCGCCCTCTTCATACATAAAGCGGGCATAGCGCCCGAAGCAGGCCGGGATCTTCATGTCGGTGACTCCCCGAGGTCGACCTCGACTCGTCGCTGTGATGCCGGTCTGCCCCCGGCCTGGGCTCGTCAGGCCTGCTGCTTGCCGCGCACCAGCGCCGCCAGCGTCGCCACGCTCTTCAGGGTCTCGGAGGTGATGTCGGCCTGCTCGAACACATCTCCTCGATGGCCACGATCAGCTCCAGGAGCAGGAACGAGTCCACGCCATACTCGGCCAGCTCGACGTCATCCTCGATGGCACCTGGTTCGATATCGAGGAAGAGCCTCTCGACGATGAGTTCCTTGAGCGCCTGTTCCATTGCCATCTCAGCCATGAGTCGTGTCCTTCCTGCGCCGTCTTCCCATCACCCTCTTGAGGCATTCGGTTCGGCCGGCCGCTGTCGACCGGACGCGGTGCGGCCCGGTTCAGGCGCGGGCCTTGAGAAATTGCACCGCCGTGCGGATATCGGCCTCCGGGTTGGCGCCGACCTCGCGCTCGATGGTCAGGTAGCCGCGGTAGCCGATGGTCTCCAGGGCCGCCAGGTAGCGGTTCCAGTCGACCGCGCCCTGGCCGAGCGGGACCTCGTTGAACAGCTCGCCGATGTTGAGGCCCTCCACGCCGCCCTCGGCGAAGGCGTTGTAGACCTTGACCGGGTCGCAGGGCTTGTACTGCACGCCGTCCTTGGCGTGGGTATGGACGATGTAGGGCGCCAGGGTGAAGACCGCCTGCACGGGGTCGTCATTGAGGACCATGACCAGATTGGCGGGGTCGAGGTTGACGCCGATGCCGGGCGAGGCGACGAGGTCGAGGAAATGCCGGAGGCGTGTCGCGGGCTCGGGGCCGGTCTCGATGGCGAAGCAGACGCCGCGGGCGGTGGCGTAGGCGCCGAGTTCCTGGCAGACGGCGAGCTGGTTACGGAACACCGGGTCGTCGTCGGCGGCCGGTATGACGCCGATGTGGGTGGTCACCACGGCGGTGCCGAGGTCGACGGCGAGGTCGACGATCGCCTTGCTGCGGCGGATCCTGGTGTCGTTCTCGGCGGCGATCTGAAAGCCATGGCCGCCGAGGTCGCCGCAGAGGGCGCTGATCTCGAGGCTGCACTCGGCCACGAGGGCCTTGAAGGCGCTGCGGGCGCCGGCGCTGAGGGTCTCGGCCTTCATGGCACCGTCGACGACGTAGACCTGCATGCCGTCGGCGCCGACGGCACGGGCTTTGCGGACGCCCTCGGGTATGGGCAGGCGGAAGGAATCCACCATGACGCCGATCTTGAATCTGGCCATCTGTCGCGTCTCCTTCAGCGCGCCGCGGCAGCGCCTGCCAGAATCCGTCGGGCGAGGGCGGCCGTGGCGGTCACCAGTACCTCCCCGGCGGCCGGCTCGAAGAAGCTCAGCCGGGCCTCATACCCGGTCGCCTGGGGAGTGGGAATGTAGCCCTGCAACTCACCGTTTGCCAAGCTCACGACGAAGGCGCCTGGCACCGCCTGCTTGAACTGCAGGGCGTACTCGACGAAGCACTCGCCGGGCCAGCAGGCCAGGATGGTCGGGCCGATACGCAGGACCTGCACCTCGATCGGGTTGTACTCGGCCAGGATGGCGGCCGTCTCGCCGGTCTGCTCGGCCTGGGCCAGGACGACGCGCTCCTCGGCACCGAAGACGGTGCACTCGGCGGTGCGCACCGGCCCGTGCGGGGCGCCCTCGCGCTTGAGACGCTCGTAGGTCTCCACCGCCTCGCGCAACTCGGCCTCGGCCGCCGCCACCGACCCGAACCGCCGCGGCGGCAGCTCGATACGGCAGGTGGCGCCGTCAACCGTGAGGTCCTCGCGGAAGTCGGCGTCGCTGAGACGGCGGACGGCCTCGAGGACCTGCCGGCCGAGGAGCGCGCCAAGCCGTTCGGCCTCGGCGAAGGTCTGTCCCTTGACGTGGTAGCGCGGGCTGAGGTTGCCGCAGGGGCCGTTGTGGTAGAGCACCTGCAGGCCGGGCATGGCCGCGGTCAGGACCTCGCGGGTGTAGTGCGGGAAGTCGGAGCTGACCAGGCGCGAGTCTTCGTGCAGGACGGTCGGGTGCATGCTGTAGACCATCTGCAGGGCCAGCGGCCGGCCGTCGGCGCGGCGCCGCACCACCAGCACGCCGACCTCGTGGTCGTGGGTCCCATCGGCCGCCAGGCGGTTGCCGCCGACGCCCTCGCTGTGGGCCGTGGTCACCGCCACGGCCGCCGGCTGGGCCGTGGTCACCGCCTCGACGCCGGCCTCGATGACGCCCGCCTTGAAGGCCGCCATGTATTCCGGGTCGGCCTTGGGCACGGTCGGGTCGTCGCGCCAGGAGAGGATGCTTGAGGTGACCGGCCCCGAGTGCGTGTGGGTGGCGCTGATCATGATGCGCTCCGGCGCCAGGCCGGTGCGGCGGGCGATGGCCTCGCGGCACTCGCGGGCGGTGCGGTGGTGCACGAAGAGGATGTCGACGGCGATGCTCAGGATGGCGCGCTTGCCGTCATCGAGGTAGAGGGCGCTGGCCCAGAGCGGGTCGTGGATGCCCTCGGAGATGCGGGGCACATGCGGGTACCCGACCAGGAAGAGGGGCTTGCGGTTGGAGACGTCGCGGCGTGCCGCACCGGCGTTCAGGCTCATGATATATCCTTCAATCTGTGGTGGCGAGATCGAGCTCGGGGGTCAGGCCCAGCTCGCTGCGGGCCAGCCAGCGGTACTCGTCCGCCGGGAGGTCGTCGCGGAAGGTGCTGAAGAGCTCGTGGTAGCGCTCGCGGAATTTGAGGGAATTGCGGGCGATGTTGCGCTGGTACTCGACCTGCCCGAAGGAGGCGGTCGTGATGCCCTCGAAGTGGTACATCTCGACGGTCGGGGTGTAGAGGATCTCGAAGCCGGCCTGGCGGGCCCGGATGCAGAGGTCGAGGTCCTCGTACTGGACCGGGTGGAAGCACTCGTCGAGGTACCCGACGCGCTCGCGCAGGTCGGTCCGCATCATCCAGCAGGCGCTGATCAGCGACCACGTCGCCCACGGCGTCGCGTAGCGCGGGTCGTGTCTTGCCGCGCCGCGGCCGCGGAAGGCGATGCGGCCGAGGTGGCTGATGCTGACCCCAGCGCACTGGATCGGATGCGGCCGGTACGGGTAGATCAGCTTCGGGCCGACGATGCCGGCGGCGGGCCGGTCGCGGAAGACGGCCTGGAAGCGCGTCAGCCAGTCGCGTGTGCAGACGGCCGTGTCGTTGTCCATGAAGACGGTGTACGGCTGCGTCACCCGCTCCCAGGCCTCGTTACGGGCCAGCGAGCAGCCCTTGTTCTCGTCGTTGCGCCAGGTCGTCACCGCCACCCCGGCGGCGTGCAGCCGCGGGGCCATCTCGGCGATCAGTGCCGGGGTCTCGTCGCTGGAGGCGTTGTCGACCAGGAAGAGCTCCGCCGGCAGGGCGGCCGCGCTGAGGATGCTCTCGAGGCAGTGGCGCGTGAAGGGACTGCCATTGTGAGCCAGGATGACCAAGGCACAGTCGACATGCGTCATGAACCCGCCAGCTCCTTCACACGCGTCCCGAATCTGACCGGAATCCAGCCCCCGCGCGGTGCCGCGGGCACTCTCGTGGTTGAGACGCACCAGGCCGCCCGGTCATTGGCCCGACCGGCAGGGCTGACCGACGATCGCGTCAGCGCTCACCTAGCCACCCTGAAGGGGTGTCAGATCGTAGCCGGGGGTCGCGCGAAAGCACGACCCCCGGAAACGCGAACCCACAACCCACGCACCCTGGAAGGGTGCCAGAACCGGACTCTCAGACAGCCCGGCCCGACCGGGCGCTCGAGCCGGGTATCAGCTCGGCCATGACGGCACGGTGGTCCGAGACGGTCTCGGCCAGGACCTCGTGGCGGACGAAGTGGAGCCCCTGCGAGGCCAGGATCCAGTCCAGGCGGCGCTGGGTGGCCGGGTGCGTCCAGAGGTCGGGCTGGTGGGGAGCGAAGGTATGCAGGCTGAGCTCGCTCATGAGGTCGTTCAGGACGGCCTCGCGGTTCAGGTCGCTGTTGAAGTCGCCCATGACCACCAGAGGCAGGGCCTCGGCACGCAGCTCGCTGACCAGTTCACGGACCTGAGCCCGCCGGCACTTCGTGCGCGAGAAGTCGAGGTGCACCGAGACGACGCGGACGGCCCCGGCCGGCACGGCCGACCAGGGCAGCACGGCCGAGATCCAGCCCTTGGCGAAGGTCGGCGGCGAGGGCTGGAAGGTCCCGCCGCGTTCCTCGCGCAGGGCGCAGGAGGCGAGCAGGGCGGTGCCGTAGGCCAGGCCCATGCCTTCGACATGACGCATCTGAGTGTAGCCGGCCGAGTCGGTGGCGCGGGCCAGGTAGTCGACGTGGTTGAAACGGCCGCTCCAGAAGGCCTCGGCGTCGGCCTCCTGGAAGGCGGCCACATGCGGCTCCTGACGACGCAGCATGGCCGCGATCGGGGCCAAGCGCGACTGCGTCCGCCCGCGGCCTGCCAGGCGCTGCACGAGGCGGTCGCCGCGGCCGTGCGCCAGATTCAGGGTCAGCACCCGCAGCGACGCCCCCGGCGAGCCGGCCGGGTCAGGACGGAGGGTGCAGACGCCCGGGCGCTGACGGCGCGAGCCCTGCAGAGCGGACGACAGACCCCAGGCGCAGGCCGTCACGGCCACCGCCGCGCTGTATCCCATGGCTACCATTGATGTCGGGGCCCGCGGCTCCGGGGGATGGCGCCGGCCGTTGCACAGCCGCCGCCATGGCCCACCGGGCTCAGGGCACAATCTCCAGGGCCGCCAGCGAGTGTGGCGGCAGAGTCAGGGTCCACGTCGCACCGGCCCGCGTCGGCGTCCGCATCCAGAGCCGCACGCCGTCATCGCGGCCGAGGTTGTTCGACCAGGGCTGCGGGCCGGTCAGGAGGCGCACCCGCGCCTCCGATGTCGTTTTCAGGGCTACGCCCTCGACGGCCACGGTCACGGCCTGCTCGCGGTCCAGGCCGGTGTTCATCAGCATCACCGTCAGCGGGCCATGGCGGCGTCGGGCCGCTAAGGAGGTAACGTACGGGACGCCCCCGAAGTTGGCGGGGCGTAGCGCGTGCACGCTGAGGAGGCGGTAGGATGCCTGTCCGGACACCGGCCCCGCGCCGGCCTCGGGACGGCGTCGACGCGCCTTGATCACGAGGGCCTCGGTCTCGGCCGGGGTAAGGTAGTCGACCGTCACCTCGGTCCAGTCCGATGACCCGACCACGTCATGGCTGAAGACATGCCCGAGGGCGTCGCCGGCGCGCCGCTCGGCGCCGACCTGCAGGCAGATGCCGCTGCCGCCGGTGAGGTCGATGGTCCTGAGCATGCCGCGTATGCGGTACCACTGTCCGGGGGCGGCGGGGAGGCGGACAGCGGCGTGCTGGTAGTCGAGATCCTTGCCGGGGAACTGGAGGTCGAGGAGGGTGCCGCGGCAGCGGTGGGGGACCTCGGGCAGGGCGGTGACCGCCCAGGTCGTGCCCCGGCCAAGGAGGTCCTCGCCCTCAGTGGCCTCGGGCTGCGCCTCGCCGTGGCGGGGCAGGACGCCGGCGGCGCCGGCGAAGTCCCAGGTCTCGCCGACGACCTCGCTGGCGATGCGGATATCGCCGAGGTTCTGTGCGTAGAGTTCCATGACCATCGCCAGGGCCTGCGAGCGCAGGGGCTCATTGCGGTTCGCGCCGCCGGTCAGCGGTGACCACTCCTGGCCGACGAACGGCCGCAGTGCCGCCATGGCCACGCGGTGACGCGGGTCCATCATGACGCGGAGCTGCTCGGCCTGGCCCAGTGCCGCGGCCAGGGTGTGGCGGTAGGGCACCGGCTTCTCCTGGACGAAGGCGTTGCCCCAGTCGATCACCAGCCAGGGCAGGTCGCGCCGGCCGCAGGCCTCGGCGACCATGGCGTTGGCACGCTGGAAAGCGTCGCCGACCTGCGCCCCCGAGCCCAGGCTGGCCTGCAGGACGAGGTTCGACTGCTCGGGGGAGGCGTCGCCGGTCCACGACGGGAGTTGCAGGGCCGTTACCGCCAGGTCGAGGTCATCGCCGGCCTCCTCGAGCACGGCGCGGTTCCAGGTGTCGACGCCAAGCGGCAGCGCGGCGCCGAGGCGGATGGCGCTGTCGACCGCGCGCATGGCCCGGCGCATCTTCAGATAGCGCTCCGCGTAGTCGGCCGCGGCGATCCGCTCCCGGACGGGCTGTCCCGGCACGGCGTCGTTGCCGTGGAAGGCCAGGGCGTCGAACTCGAACCAGACGACGCCGTGGGGCACGACCTGGCCATCCGCCGCGCGTACCGCCGCCCAGTCGGTGCCGCCATTGGGGTTGCGCCCGTCGTTGGGGGCGTTGAGGTACTCAACCAGCTCGGCGGCGTCCTGGTGGTCGCCGGACCAGGCCCCGAGGGTGATCAGGGGCAGCGCCCCCGCCGTCCGGCACCAGCGCAGGAATTCCGGGAGACCGAAGGCATGGCCGGGGCGGCGTTCGACCGGACCGACCGCCTCCTTCCAGTTCCAGGTGTGCGCCACGCAGCCGCTCGGCCAGCGCGCCAGGCGCAACCCGCAGGCGCCCGCCGCCGCCAGCACCTCCGGAACCGGCTGGCCGCGCTCGGGATCCCAGAGGCCGCCGGCACGGCCGTCCGATGCCGCGGCCACACCAGCCCCGGTGAGGTGCCGGTTGACCGGACCGAGGTCACGGTTGCCGTAGACGGTCACGCGCGCCACACCGCGCTCCTGGCCCAACACCAGCCAGGGCGCCAGGCCCAGCACTATCGCAAGCCATAGTCTCGACATCACGCCAACGCCTCCATGCACCGGAATTCCCTCCCCATAATTAAGGTATAGGCTACTCTGCCCCGCCGCAACCGCACCGGCCAGCCCGCGGGCGGTCGCCGGGCCGCGGAGACGCGGCCCTTCGGCTCGGGACACGGACGGACACGGACCTGCACGGACGGACACGGACGGGGCCTTGCCGGCTCCGGTGTCGGGCGCTGGGCGCTGGGCCTCGGGCGCCGTCCGCGGCGCCCGGCAGAGCGGCTGAGGACAGCCGCCGCTACAGCTGAAATCCCCGGTGCATGGGCGCCGGGGATGGCAAGACGAGAGATCGCACGCGGATCAGCCCTGCGGGTCCCCGTTCCGGCGCCCTGAAAGGGCATCATTCGTCAGCCCAGGGCAACGCCCCATAAGCGCTAACCAAAAAGCATCCATTTCATCTCTGCCGACTGGAGCTTTCGCTGGCGAGGCGG
>JAGVUW010000351.1 GCA_019136035.1 Verrucomicrobiota bacterium
CAGGGCCGCACCTACGTCGTCTACCGCGGCATGGGCAGCCTCGATGCCATGAAGGCCGGCCGCGGCAGCCGTGAGCGCTATGACCAGGGCGACGTCGAAAGCCACGACCGGCTTGTCCCCCAGGGCATCGAGGGCATGCTGCCCTACCGCGGCCCGGTGGCCGACGTGCTCTACCAGTTCAGCGGCGGCCTGCGCTTCGCCCTCGGCTACTGCGGCGCCCGCTCGATCCCCGAGCTGCAGGCCAAGGCCCGCCTCGTGCGGGTCACGCCTGCCGGCAAACAGGAAGCCCACCCCCACGACGTCACCGTCGTGAAGGACGCCCCGAACTACCGCGCCACCTGAGCCGCGCCGCGTCGGCGGACCGGCCCGATCCGTCGGATCCGTCGGGTCAGCCCGTGCCCGGCCGGCGCTCGCGCGCCGGGCCGAAAAGGAGAGACACGCCATGGGTCATGCTCTGCTCATCCTTCTGGCGTTCCTCGGGGCCGTCATCGTGGCCGGGCTGATCCTCATCGGCAGCAGCATCACCCTATGGATCCAGGCGCAGGCCGCCGGGGTGCCGCTCTCCATACCCCACCTCGTCATGATCCGCCTGCGGCGACTCCAGCCCGCCGAGATCCTCGAGCATGCCGTGCGCCTCTGGAAGGCCGGCCTGCCCACGCCCATCGGCCTCCTTGAAGCCCATGCCCTCAGCGGCGGCAACCTGCCTCAGGTTGTCGAGGCCTTCATCGCCGCCCGCAAGGCCGGCCTCACCATCGACTTCAGCACCATCGCCGCCATCGACCTGGCCGGCCGGGACGTCGCCGACGCCGTCCAGGCCCGCGTCAATCCCAAGGTCGTCACCGTCCCGCCGGCCTATGCCCAGCAGGACGGCATCTCCGGCGTCGCCCGCGACGGCGTCCGCCTCGCCGCCCGCGCCCGCGTCACCGTCCGCACCCGCCTCGACCGCCTCGTCGGCGGCGCCGGCGAAGAGACCATCGCGGCCCGCGTTGGCGAGGGCATCGTCGCGGCCATCGGCGGCGCCGACAGCCACCGCGACATCCTGGAGAAGCCCGACCTGATCGCGCGACGGCTCCTCGAGAAGGGCCTCGACAGCGGCACCTGCTTCGAGATCCTCTCGGTAGACATCGCCGACATCGACGTCATGGACAACGTCGCCGCCCGCCTGCGCTCCAGCCAGGCCGCCGCCGATACGCGCATCGCCCAGGCCCAGGCCGAGGTCCGCCGCGCTCAGGCCGTCGCGGCGCAGCAGGAGATGCGCGCCCGCACCGTCGAGAGCGCCAGCCGCGTCACCGGCGCCCGCGCTACCGTGCCGCTGGCCCTGGCCAGCGCCAGCGTCGAGGCCAACCTCGGCAGCCACCGGCCCTGGCGCCCCCTCGTCGCCTCGCGCTGCCGCTGGCAGCGGGGCGCCTGATGCGGCCGCCCGGCCAGAAAAAGCCCGAACCGGCGCAGTCTTGATTTGCGCCCGGGGACAACCTGTGGTATCCTGTTCACGGCAACAGCCACAAATCAGCATCGCCGGCGGCCCCTGCCAGGCCGACGGGCGAGGCGCAACGGGATGGCGCGTGCGGATGCGTGACACCGGATACACTCTCCGGCATGGGAGGTGCGTCATGAGGCCTGGGACCCTGGGGCGGTGCCTGCGGGGCTTCGCAGCCCTGGTGTTGCTGTGCCCATTGGCCGTCCTGGCTCAGGATAACCGGCCCCGCACCCGCGTCCGCATCGCCGATATGGACCTTAACACGGTCCGGACGCCGATGTTCCGGGAGACCACCAACCCGAAGGCGACCTCGGAGTACGAGTGGCTCCAGGTCTACCTCGAGTACGAGACCGAGGGTGGCCGCAAGGGCTGGACCGACGAGATCACCATCGAGTGGAGCCTCCTGGCCCTCACGCCCGGCGGCAAGCCGATCCTCCTCCAGGAGACCGCCACCTACGTCGACGTCGAAAACGGCAAACACCACGCCGTGATGTACCTCCGGCCCGGCTTCATCCGGCGCCACTGCGAAACGAAACGCCCCAATAAGTCGCAGTTCGCCTTCTACGTCGAGGTCATCGCCGATGGCCAGCGCGTCGCCCGCCAGGAGTACAGCAAGACCAGCCTGCCACGCAACTGGTGGCGCGCCAAAGAGCCGGACGTTCGCCTCTTCGAGGATGAGCTGCTGCGTCCGGAGGATACGCCCTTCGCAGGCATGGACTACGACTTTTACGAACATGCCAAACGGCAGCGTCCCTGACCGGCTCGTTGCCGGCGCAGGCCATGGCCCGTCAGGAGTGTACACCGCCGCTCGCGGCTTCGGGAAGTGACTGAATGGCACGCTCAGAACGCATCTTGGCCATCGACATCGGCGCCACCAGCATCAAGGTCGGCGAATTCGAGTATGCGTCCCAGGGCCCGTGCACCCTCGTCAACTTCGCCCACCGCGAGTACGAGGAGGAGCTGACCGAGAGCACCCGCTCGGTCGTCGTCGCCGGCCTCCTGCGGCAGATGCTCGTCGAGAACAGCTTCCAGTCCCGCCGCGCCCTCATCTGCATGTCCGGCCAGGCCGCCTTCACGCGCTTCGTCCGCCTGCCGCCCTTTGCCGAAGACGAGAAGCGCATCCGCCAGATTGTCGAGTTCGAGGCCAAGCAGAACGTCCCGTTCAACATGGACGAGGTGGTCTGGGACTACCAGCTCATTGCCAATCCTGACGACGAAGAGATGGACGTCATGTTCGTCGTCATCAAGAACGAGATCGTCGAACAGATGACCGGGGCCGCCCAGGCCGTCGGCCTCGAGCCCCTCCTCGTCGACGTCGCCCCCGCCGCCTGCTACAACGCCGCCCGCGCCAACCACCTCGGCGATGACGAGTGCGTCATGGTCCTCAATATCGGCGGCCGCAGCACCAACCTCCTCTTCGTCGACCGCAGCCGCTTCTTCGCACGCACCATCCCGATCGCCGGTCACTCGATCACCCAGCAGATCGCCAAGGAGTTCGGCATCGGCTTCGCGGAGGCCGAGGAACTCAAACGCCGCCATGGCTTCGTCGCCCTCGGCGGCGCCTACGCCGAACCCGAAAGCGAGGTCGCCGCCGCCGTCTCCAAGATCATCCGTAACGTCATGGCCCGACTCCATGGCGAAATCAACCGCTCCATCAGCGTCTACCGCGCCCAGCAGCACGGCAATCGCCCTGTCCACCTCTACCTCACCGGCGGCAGCTCGACGATGACCTACTGTGACCACTTCTTCGAAGAGAAGCTGCACATGAAGGTCAGCTACTTCAATCCCTTCCAGGTCGTGGCCCTCGGCCCCGGCGTCGACCGCCAGCGCCTCCAGGAAGTCGCCCACATGTTCAGCGAGGTCATCGGCCTCGGCCTGCGCTACCGCCTGCCCTGCCCGATCGAGGTCACCCTCGTCCCCGAGACCATCCGCCGGCAGCAGGCCCTGCGCCGCAAGAAGCCGTACGTCTTCGCGACCCTCGCCTGCGTCCTGGTCATGCTCATGGTCGCCTGGTTCGGCTATCTCAACCAGAGCCAGGTCTACAGCCGCGCCCTCGGACGGGTGAAGGAACAGCGCCACGGCGTCGAGTCCTACTCCGCCAAGATCAAGTCCTACAACAGCGAGACCCAGCGCCGGCAGGACCAGATCGCCTCGGTCACCGCACTCCTCAAGGAACGACAGCGCTGGCCGGATATCTACAACGAGCTCTACCGCCTCAAGCCGGATGGGCTCTGGCTCCACTCCATCCAGCCCATCATCGGCGAGATCAAGGTCATCAAGCGCGGTACCCCCGGCGGCGGCATGCCCGGCATGCCCGGCATGGGCGGCGCTGACTTCCCCGGCATGGATATGCCCGGCATGGAGATGATGCCCGGCATGGACATGATGGGCCCCGACGGCGCCGGCGGCGGCGGCCAGGAAGCCGCACCCGCCTACGGCGCCAAGCCGATCACCGGCCTGGTCATCTCCGGCCATGCCGTCATCCTCAGCACCCCCGACGCCTCGCAGGCCATCCGCCGCGCCGCCAGCGGCCTTAAGGATGGCGAGGCCGCCGCCGCACCCGCCGCACCCGCTGCGGCGGCCGAGGACCCCGCCGCCGCTCCCGAGAATGCCGCCGATCCCGCCGCGGCACAGGCCCCCGCCGACGGCGACAGCAGCAGCGAGGACACCGAGGAGACCCCCGAACAGCGCCGCGCCAAGGCCTTCGAACGCGCCCGCCAGCAGGCGACCCCCGAACTCGCCTTCATCGAGCTGCTCAAGGGCGCCAGCGAGAAGTTCGATGGCGATCCGGAGTTTACCAATATCGTCTCCTACTCGCCTCCCCAGAACGTCGACAACCTGTCTACCTTCGTCATCCAGATCAAGTTCCGGGAGCCGTTCGACTATAACCACATCGGCCGCTGAACGCGGCCCGCGGAGGGTCCGGGGCCGGCGCGGTTCCCGTACATACCAACGATATGGATTTCATCAAGAAAAACTGGGGCCTCCTCCTCTACGCCCTCGGCTGTCTGATCCTGGCCCTCCTCATCGGCTACAAGATCAGCGTCGCCGCTCGTGAGGCCGGCGCCAACCGCAAGGCCCTCGAGGAGCAGCTCGAGTGGTTCCGGCAGGTCCGCAAGGACAACGTCAAACTCACCAACGAGAATGAGAAGGCGGCCCAGGACAACCGCGACCGCGCCGAGAGGGCCTTCGAGGACCTGCGGCGGACGATGGCGACGAAGTACCGCATCGAGCCCCGCCACCCGGCGACCGCCGTCGAGGCCGTGCGCAGCCTCCAGGATGAGATCCGCGCCCTGGCACGCACCCTCGATGCCGCCGAAACGCCCGTCGACTACAGCCGCTGCCCGGCCTTCTCGTTCCTCCTGCGCGCTCAGAGCAAGGACCTGCCCGCCAAGGACGACATCCCCCTCATCTTCCGCCAACTGCGCATCATCCAGGAAGTCGTCCGCATCGTCGCCCAGTCCCACCTGCAGAGCCTCGACAGCATCGAGCGGCCCCTCGATCTGGCCGTCATCGAAGAGGACCTCTACACCGCCACACCGGTCGTCATGACCGTCACCGGAACGCCGGAACAGGTGCAGACCTTCATCAACAAGATCAGCACCGAGGCGAACTATCTGTTCTTCCTCCGCACCCTCGCCGTAGAGACGGCCGACCAGGCCGCCAACGGCGCCATCGGCTCCATCGCCGCACCGACCGTCGGCGGCGGCATGGGCGCCGGCATGGGCCCCGGTGCGGGCATGATGGACCCCGCCATGGGGATGATGGACCCCGCCATGGGCATGGAGCCCGCTATGGGCCCCGGCGGCGGCGCCCCCCGCGCCAGTACCTTCCGGCGCCCCGGCCGCCGTGGCCAGGCCGGCGCCGGCATGGACCCCGCTGCCGGTATGCCCGGCATGGATATGCCCGGCATGGAGGGCGCTATGGGCCGGACCGGCGCCGCCGGCAATGAGCCGCGCTGGCGCGACGACCTCCGGCCCTTCGAAGCAGACCGGCCGATCACCGCGACGCTGCGCTTCGACGTCATCGAGTTCAATCAGCCGGATGCCAATCCGTAACGTTGCAGGGGTGAGTCCTTGGACTTCTTGCGCAGACATGTGGAGAAACTGACCCTCGGGCTGGCACTGGTTGCCCTGCTCGTCAGCATCGGCCTGCTCATGCGCTCGCTCGGCGCCTCGCGCAAGACCGCCGCCGAACGCGAAGACGAGGCCCGCCTGGCCATCAGCAGCGGCGGCGCCATCCAGCCCCTCGATGCCAGCCCGGCTGCCGGCAATCCCTACGATACCACCCCCCTCAACGTCATCCCCGCCGAGGGCGCCTCGCCCCTCCGCAGCAACCTCTTCCTGCCGCCGGACTACATCCTCTGCTACAACGAGACCTGCAACAAGCTCATCCCCTACCTCGCCGACAACTGCCCGTTCTGCAAGACCGAGCAGCCCCCGAAGCGCGACAGCGGCCCCAGCGGCAGTGACCGCGATGGCGATGGCATCCCGAACCACATCGAGCAGCGCCTCGCCTTCCTCAATCCCGACAACCCCGCCGATGCCCGCATGGACACCGACCAGGATGGCTTCCTCAATGTCGAGGAGTTCAAGGCCGGCACGGATATGCAGGACCCCAACAGCACCCCGCCCCTCGGGATGCTCCTCCGCCTCGACCGCCTCGTCGAGAAGCCCCTGTCTATCAAGCTGCGTCGCGTCAGCCGCAACAACAGCGACGACCCGACCCGCTGGCAGATCACCGTACAGACCTACGACACCGCCCGCCGGACCTGGCGGAACCGCCTCACCAACGTCGGCAAGACCGTCGACGGCTTCACCATCCGCAGCGCCGCCTTCATCGACGACCCCGAGCGCGCCGGCCGGCAGCTTGGTACCGTCGAGATCCTCCTCGAAGGCGAGACCGAGCCCTACACCCTCACCGAGGGCAAGGACACCAACGAACGCACCCCCTACGCCCGACTCTACTTCTTCGTCTCCCGCAACCCGCAGTACGCCCGCATGGGCGGCGTCCGCATGCTCATGCACAAGGCGGGCGATACCGTCACCCTCAGCCGCGGCAGGGCGCCGCGCGTCACCAGCGAGAGCTACCGGGTCGAGGCCCTCACCCCGACCGGCGTCACCGTCATCCGCACCGAGCCCGCCGCCGCCGCCGGCGCGGAGCCGTTGCGCATCGAGGTCCCGGTCTTCAATGCCCGCACCGACTTCGCGGTGCAGGGCATGAGCATGGGTATGGACGGCGCGATGCCGGGCATGCCGGGCATGGACCCGGCGGCCATGGGCGACCCCGGCATGATGCCGCCGGCACCTGGAGGTATGGTGCCCTGACGTCGTGTGGCCGCGGTCGCACCGGAGAGGACCGCTTGCGGAGTCCGCCGCGCCCGCCGGGATGCCCTGGCAAAGGCGTCGGATGACGATAAGGTGCAGTTAACAGGCTAAGGCGTTGCACAACGAGAGGTGATTTCCCCTGAAGTCGGTGTATGGTGCACCCCGGCAATCGAGGCGCCGAGAGTGGCCCCGCACAGCCCGGAGAGAGTTGTGCCCAGACCAGTACTGACAGCAGGCGAAGGACCTCAACAGCGATCCTTCTGGAGACGGTCTATGATGAAACGTGCACATGACAGGAACCTCATCGCACGCACCGCCTGCCTGCTGGTGTGGTTCT
>JAGVUW010000828.1 GCA_019136035.1 Verrucomicrobiota bacterium
GCCTCCAGGCCGAGGGCGCCGGTGCCGCTGAAGAGGTCGACGACGCGCCGTCCCGCCAGGGGCTCGAGGGCCGCGAAGAGCGACTCCTTGACGCGATCGGCGGTCGGCCGCACCGTGGATCCGGCGGGTACCCGCAGGCGAATGCCGCCTGCCAGGCCACTGATGATGCGCATGACGTCCTCTGGGCTCGCAGGAGACGCCGCGTCCTGCCGCGACGTCTCGGTCTGTTCTCTCTGACGTGCTACGCCCGCCGCGCACGGAGCCACGGCTGACCTCCCCGGGAGATCTGCGGACGGCGCCGCGGACCTGCCTGACCGGGTCAGGCCCCCTGGCGCTGGCGGCGCTTCGAGCCACCGCGGTTTTCCACACGCCGGGGCGTGGGCATGAGGGTCTGGCAGCGCGGGCAGCGCACGACGGTCTCGTATCGGCTCACCAGGAACATCAGGCGGCAACGGCTGCACTCGCCCAGGTACTCCTCGCGCAGGGTCCAGCCCCGCCAGCGGTCGCGCCACGAGTCGTAGAGGCCCAGGCAGAAGAGCCCGCCGAGGAAGGCGGTGGTGAGGAAGACCAGGGCATGTTCCAGGCTTACTTCAAACATACGTCGTCACCGTCATCGTCCTCAGCCCGCCGCGGCTGGCGGTGCGGCCCACTCGACCTGCAGCTCGACGGTCTGGCCGACGCCGGGGAGGAACTCCGGTGCGGCCTCGGGAGCGGCTCCCGCCGCCAGGACCAAGGTCGCCAGATGCTGTCGGAGCAGGCCGACGGCCATGGCATCGAGTTCGGGATTGCCGCAGGCCTCGGTCACCACCACGCGCAACCTGGCCAGGCGGTCGCCGCGCCAGACCGCGAGGCTGGTCGGCCGCCGCGGCAGCGGGCCGTCGGCCCAGGCGTCGCGGTGACGCTCGGCGTCGAAGCCCGGCAGGCCATTGGCCATGCGGCCATCGGGGTAGCGCCAGAAGGTCACCCGCGGCAGAGGCTCCGCCGCCAGCGCCGGCGGCGCCGCCGGCCGGATGGGCTCCACGGCGCCGGCGAGGCGTTCCCGGAGAGGCGCGATGGCGCCGCACAGCGACAGCGCCGGCAGCGCCGGCGGCTCGATCGGCGTCAGGGTGAATTCGTACGACGGCACCGCCGCCGAAGGGACCTCCAGGCGCGCCGAACGCTCACGGCTGAAGCCAAAACGCTCGTTCGGGAGCACCAGCAGGGTCGGATCGCGCAGAGCCGCCCAGTCGTAGAGGTTGCGCTCCCAGGTGCGGATGTCCGCGGCCGTCGGCGGCGGCAGCAGCACCGCCCGCGTCGAGTCCTGCGGCGACTCCGGGAGCCGCGGCGCCGGCTTGAGACGCAGGCCGTAGCCGAGGGCGGCGCAGACCAGACCGGCGCCGGCCAGGGGTGCCGCCGCCAGGAGCAGCGACATCAGGGGGCCGTGGCGGCGGCGATGGGGTCGGCGTCTAGTCAAGGTCGTCTCCGAGTACCGTACCCGGCTTGACGGCGCTGGTCCCCGAGGAATCCGAGACCAGCCAGACATCGAGGCCCAGCGAGCGCCCGAGGGTCATGATGTCGAAGAACTGCGCGTAGGTGATATCCTTGTCGGCCCGCAGCACCAGCATGGGCTGCCGTATGCCCTCGGCCGCGGCACCCCCGGCCAGGCCGGCACGGTTCGCCGCCGCGGTGCGGCTGTCGTGGACAAGGCGCGTCAGCTCGCGCTCCAGGTCCGGCCAGGCGATGTGGCGGTCGTTGAAGAAGAGCTGCCCCGAGCGGGTGATCGTGACCACCAGCTTGTCCGCCTCGCTCAGGCTGCTGATGCGAGCCTTGGGCAGACGCAGGGAGGTCTCGACCTTGGTGCCCGGCCAGAACACCAGCGAGTTGCTGATCATGAAGAAGACCAGCAGGATGAAGAACAGGCTGACCAGCGGCACCAGCGGCGCGCTGCCGGTCATGATTTTAAGGCTGGTCTTCGTCCGCATCGTCGGCGGCCTCTTCCGGCACTTCAGTGCCAAACCCCGGGAGGTTCCCGAGGGTGATGGGGTTGCGGATCAGGAAGTAGACCATCTCGGTGGAGGCTTTCTCCATATCCAGGACGAAGGCCTCGACCCGGCCCACGAGGTAGTTGTAGGCCGCCACGGCGATGGCCGAAATCGCCAGGCCGACGCCGGTGGTGAGGAGGGCCTCCTTGACGTACTCGGCCAGGCGGACGGTCTCGACGAAGTGGCCCTTGCCCTGCATCTCGTTGAACACCCCGAGCAGGCCGCTGATGGTGCCAAGCATGCCGAGCACGGGGGCGATGTAGCCGATGGTGGCCAGGAGCCGCAGGTGCCTCTCGAGGCGCGGCACCTCCTGGAAGCTGACCTCGTCGGCAGCGCGGCGCATGGCCATCTCGTCGCGGTCGCCATGCAGGATGGCGGCGCGGACGACATGAGCCACCGGCCCGGGGGTGTCGTCGCAGATGGCGATCGCCTCGGCGATGCGGTTGCGCTTGAGGACGTTAAAGAGGCCGCGGATGAACTCGTGGACGTCGATCTGAGCGCGGTGGAAGTGGAAGAGCCGGCCGCACAGGATGGCGACCGTCATGACGAAGGCCACTGCCAGGACCCACATCATCGGCCCGCCGTCGCGGAACAGGCTCTGGACAAACATCATCGTCGTCATCGTCGCACGGCCTCCTGAGCCGTCTGCTCGCACGAATCCTATGCGTCCCGGCGCGGCCGATGGCCTGGCGACATGCGCCGGCGCCGGTGCGGCAGCCCGCGGACGCCTCCGCGACGACGGCCACGCGCTCCGGCAACGGTGCTTCGCGACGTGCCGACGGGTGCCATCCGACGGCTCGCGCCGGGGGCCCGCCAGCAGCGGGACCGCCACGGCCGCGCCTCAGGCCCGCGGACTGACGTCGCACCACGCCGACGGCAACAGCTCGATCAGGTCATCGGCCACGAGAGCGCCCTCGGCGCCGTCATAGCACTCAGCCGCACGGCCATGGACGAAGACGCCCAGCCGGGCCGCCTCGGCCGCGCCGTAGCCCTGCGCCAGAAGCGCCCCGATCATACCCGCCAGGACATCGCCGGTGCCGGCCGTCGCCAGCGCCGGCGTGCCGCTGGTGTTGATTGTGACCGAGCCATCGGGCGACGCCACCACCGTCCCCATGCCCTTGAGCACGACCACAGCGCCGCTGGCCTCAACCAGGGCGCGGGCCTGCTCGGCACGGCTCGCCGATGCCGCCAGGCGGCAGCCGAAGCCCTGCAGCAGGGCCGCCATCTCGCCCGGATGGGGAGTCAACACCATAGCGGCCCGGGACCGTGCCGTCAACGAGGGGCAGGCCGCCAGGAGCCGCAGCGCGTCGGCGTCAATCACGGCCGGGACGGCGCTGTCGAGGCTGTCGGCAAGGCACTCGAGGGCCTCAGGCGCCGGGCCGAGGCCGGGTCCGAGCACCAGCGCCTGACGGCCGGCCAGGAGGCCGCGCAGCGCCGCCGACGAGGCGCGCCCCAGGAAGCCGCCGCCGTCGTCCGGCAGGCGCCGCACGATCAGCGCCGCCGGGACGCGGCACAGCGGCTCGCAGCCGCGCGGAATCGCCACCGTCACCAGGCCGGCCCCGGAACGCAGGGCGCCCTGCCCCGCCAGGAAAGGCGCCCCGGCGTACCAGCCCGAGCCGCCGACCACGAGGAGATGTCCGAAGGTGCCCTTGTGGGCGTCCCGCGGCCGCCGCCGCACCACGGCGCGGGCATCCGCGAGGGCAAAGGCATCCGGGCCGCTGCCGGGAAGGGCCTCGATCAGCGCCGCCGGGAAGCCGATGTCGATGCAGCGCAGGCTCCCGCAGTGGCGTAGCCCCGCGGCGGTGAGCAACCCGGCCTTGGGCAGGCCGATGGTCAGGGTCACATCCGCCTCGATCGCCACCTCGCCGACACCGCCGCTATCCCCGTCGAGGCCCGAGGGGAGGTCGAGGGCGACCGCGAGGCAGCCGGCGGCATTCACCTGCCGAATCCAGGTCCCGCAGGGCGCCCGAAGTGTCCCGGTGAAGCCGGTGCCGAGGAGGCCGTCAACGACGACATGGCGGGGCGTCAGGCTGGCGGCGGGCAGTTCGGCGACCGTCTGCACCGGCACCGCCGGCGGCAGACGCCGCGACACGGCCAGGGCGTCGCCGCGCAAGGCGCTCGGCGGCACCAGTGCGAAGACCTCGACCGCGAAGCCGGCCTCGGCCAGACAGCGGGCCACGACGTAGGCATCGCCGCCGTTGTTGCCGGCGCCGGCCAGGACCGTGAACGCCGGCCGGCGCAGCCAGGACCAGCGGCCTGCCAGGAGCTCGAGGATCGCCTCGAACGCGCCCTGGCCGGCCCGCTCCATCAGGGTTAGACCGGGCGTCCCGGCGGCGATCGTCTGGGCATCCAGCGCCCGCATAGACGCAACCGACAGGGTCTTCATCGCGCCTCGCACTCGGGCCGCCCGGCGGCCTCACGACGGCCCCTCAGATGTCGCCCTCGAGCTGCGCCGCCAGCTCGTCCGGGATCTCCAGGTTCGAGTAGACCACCTGGACGTCGTCGTAATCCTCCAGCGCGTCGATGAAGCGCAGGACCTTACGGGCGTCTTCCTTGGTCGACACCGCCGTGGTGTTCTCGGGGGCCATGACCACGCTGGACTCGCTGATCGGGATGCCGGCCTTCTCCAGGGCCGCGGCGATGGCCCCGAAGGCATCCGGCGCGCCGATGATCTCGGCGGTACCGTCGTCGACGCTGATATCCTCGACGTCGACACCGGCGTCCAGGAGCAGCTCCATGAGCTTCTCCTCATCGGCGTGCTCGCCCTCGACGACGAAGCGGCTCTTGCGATGGAACATCCACGACACCGCGCCGTTGGCGGCCATGCTGGCATTAGCGCGGGTGAAGAGGCTGCGCACATCGGCGGCGGTGCGGTTACGGTTGTCGGTGAGGCAGTGTACGATCACGGCCACGCCGCCGGCCGCGTAGCCCTCGTACTGGATCTCCTCCATCGCTGGTCCCGCGATCTCCCCGGTGGCCTTCTTGATGGCACGGATGATGTTGTCGTTGGGCATGTTGGCGCCGCGGGCCGCAATCACGGCCTGGCGCAACCGCGCATTCAGCTCAGGATCGCCGCCGCCCTCGCGGGCCGCCATCATGATCTCCTTGGTGACGCGCGAGAAGATCTTGCCGCGTTTGGCGTCGGCAGCGCCCTTCTTGTGCTTGATCGACGACCACTTGTTATGCCCTGACATGCTGCGCTCCTTGTTGGCTTCATCCTGATCGCGGCGCCGGGCGGGCCGTAGGCCCCCTCCCCCCGCGCGCCAACCCGCCCGCGCGGACGCGGCCTCGCCTGGGGCGGGTGTCAGGAGGAAACTATAGGCGTTCGGCGCTCGTGTTTCCAGAACCGCCGCGCGCGACCGTCGCGCCGGCGGCGCCTCACTCCAGGGTCTGGCCCTTGCCGGTGACGACGTACTTCGTGGTGGTCAGTTCATCGATGGCGACCGGCCCGCGGGCATGCAGTCGGCCGGTGCTGACGGTGATCTGGGCGCCCATGCCGAACTGGCCGCCATCGGTGAAACGGCTCGAGGCGTTGAGGTAGACGCAGGCCGCGTCCACCAGAGCCGCGAAGCGCGTCGCGACGGCGCGGTTGTTGGTAACCACGCCGGCGCTGAGGCCGGGCCCGTGCTCGCCGATCAGGGCCGCCGCCTGGTCGACGCCGTCGACCAGCTCGAGACGCAGAGCCGGCTCCGCCGGCACGCCCGACCCCGGCGGCGACCAGCGCTCCTGCTGCAGCAGAGCCGCCGCCGCACCCGCCGCCTCGAAGCCCAGCGCGCCGTCCCGCAAGCCCGCCGCCAGCGCCGGCAACAGCGCCGCCGCCGCGGCGCTGTGAACCAACACACGGCAGGGGCCTTCCCCGACGGCGGCACCCTGCGCCAGGTCGAGAACCAGCGCGACCGCCATCGCCGGGTCGGCATCCTCATCCAGGAAGAGGTGATGGCCGCGGTCGGTCTGACCCAGAATCGGCACCCGCGACGCCGCAACGACCCCCTGAACCCACGCCGGCGAGCCCACCGGGATGGCCACGTCAACCGCGGCGCGGTCCGCTACCAGCAGACGGCGGCTCGCCTCGTCATGCCCAGGCACCAGACACAACGCCCCGAGCGGGCTCTTGGACGACAGCGAGGCGGCCGACAGCACCCGCGACAGGGCCGTGCAGGTGCGGATGATCATCGGGCCGGCACAGAGCACCACGGCATCGCCGGCCTTGGCACAGAGCAGGAGGGCGTCGATCACGGCGCCGACATCCGACTCGACCAGCACCGCCACCACCCCGAGCGGCACACGCGTCTTCTCGATCTTCAGGCCGTTGGGGCGGATCCATGTCGACTCGACCCGGCCGATCGGGTCGGGCAGGCCCGCCAGGGTGCCGGCCAGGCGGACCTTGCCCTCGAGGTCAGCGCGGGTCAGGACGATGCCGGCAGCGACGGCCTCGCTGGCGCCGTGCGCCCGGGCGTGCGCGGCGTCGTTCTGGGCCGCCTGCAGGATCGCCTCGTGGCCGTCGAGAAGGGCCGCCGCGACCGCCTGCAGGAAGGCATTCTTCTGCGGCCCCGGCAGCAGGCGCAGACAGCGCGCCGCGGCGCGGGCCCGGCGCAGCAGCTCGCGCATGTCGTGGTCTTTGCTGTGCGGATCAGCGGTCATGGCAGCCTCCCTCGCCTCAGCGGGTCAGGACCAGGTAGTCCCGATGGATGACCTCGTCGAAGCAGGCATCCACCCCGAGGATGCGGCGGATCTCGGTCGACTTCCGGCCCTTGATGCGGGCCACCTCATCACAGCGGTAGTTGCTGATGCCGCGCCCGAGCTCCAGGCCCTGAGCGTTGACGATGCGCACGGTATCGCCGCGCCCGAAGTCGCCGGTTTGGTCGGTGATGCCGCCGGGCAGGAGGCTGCGGCCCTTACGGCAGACCGCCTCTTCGGCACCGGCGTCAACCACGACCTCGCCGGCCGGCTCGCTGAAGAAGGCCAGGAAGCGCTTGTGGCTCGGCATGCGGCGGGTGTCGCCACGCCCGCAGAAGAGCGTCCCGATGTCCGCCCCGGCGGCGATCTGGGCGAGCACCCCGAAGTCGCGCCCGTCGGCGATGATCAGGCTCTCGCCGGCACGCATCACCACCTCGGCGGC
>JAGVUW010000608.1 GCA_019136035.1 Verrucomicrobiota bacterium
CGAACTGGCCGGCCTGCTCGTCGTAGACATTCACGCCGGTCACATCCGAGGGCAGCATGTCGGGCGTGAACTGGATGCGCTTGAAGCCGGTGCGCAGCGACTTCGCCAGGGCCTGCGCCAGCTTGGTCTTGCCGACGCCGGGGAGGTCCTCCAGGAGCACATGCCCGTCGCTGAGGAGCGCCACCACGACCTTGAGGATGACCTCGTCCTTGCCGCGCACCACCAGGGCGACATTGCGGCAGAGGGTCTCGACGACCTGCTTGAGGTAGCCGAGGTCGCGCGGCGCCTTGTCACTCTCGTCGGGGGCCACCTCGCCGGCGACGGTGTGCTCGCGGCCATCGACGTCGGCGTCGTTGTAGATCAGCATGGCGTCGCCCATCTGGATGACGTCCATATGCTTGAGCGCCGAGGGCTCGGTGACCGGCACGCCGTTGAGGAAGGTGCCGTTGCGACTGCCGAGGTCCTCGAGGACGACGCGGTCGTTCTCACGCCGCACGGCGACATGGCGTCGCGAGACGCCCTGGGGCGCCAGGACCAGGCCGCAGTCCTCGCTGCGGCCGATGATCGTCTCCCCCGCCGGGATGGTGAACTCGCCGACCAGGCGGTAGCCTTCCTGGATGATCAGCTTCGGCATGGCCTTCAGCTCTCCGTAACCGCAGCCGCGCCGGCCGCCTCGGGGCGATCCAGCGGCCGCATGAGGGGGAACAGGATGACGTCGCGGATCGAGTCAGCGCCGAGCAGGAGCATGGCCAGCCGGTCGACGCCCAGGCCCAGCCCGCCGGCCGGCGGCATGCCGAACTCGAGGGCAGTGAGGAAGTCCTCGTCGATGCGGTTGACCTCGCCCTCGGCGCCGGCGTTGTCGACGGCCTGGCGGTCGAAACGGGCGCGCTGCTCGAGCGGGTCGTTCAGTTCCGAGTACCCCGGGCTGATCTCCTGGCCGTTGATCTCCAGCTCGTAGACATCGACGACGCTCGGGTCGTCGCTGCAGCGCTTCGCCAGCGGCACCAGGTGCGCCGGCAGGCGCGTCACGAAGGTCGGCTGGATCAGCGTGGCCTCGATGCTCTTCTCGTAGACCTCGTGCGTGATCTCCTCGGGGGTCCAGGTGTCCATGACGGTCAGACCCAGGGCGCGGGCCCGCACGATCTTCTCGTCGACCGTGATGTCGTACCAGTCCGAGCCGACGCGCTCGCGGATCAGCTCGGCGTAGGTCACCCGGCGCCACGGCGGCGTCAGGTCGATGCGGGTGCCGTCGGCGCGCTCGATGACGGTCGTGCCGAGGACATCCTGAGCCACCGTCACGATCAGGCCCTCGACCAGGGCCATCATGCCCTGGTAGTCGGAGTAGGCCTGGTAGAGCTCCAGCATGGTGAATTCGGGGTTATGACGACGGCTGAGGCCCTCGTTGCGGAAGTTGCGGTTGATCTCGTAGATCTTCTCGAACCCGCCGACCAGGAGGCGCTTCAGGTAGAGCTCCGGAGCGATGCGCAGGTACATCGGGCAGCCGAGGGCGTTGTGGAAGGTCTTGAACGGCCGCGCCGCGGCGCCGCCGGCCAGGCTCTGCATCATCGGCGTCTCGACCTCCATGAAGCCGAGGCCGTCCAGGTAGCGCCGCATGCTGCGGATCATGGCGACACGACGCTGGAAGACGGCGCGCACCTCGGCGTTGCAGATCAGGTCGAGGTAACGCTGGCGGTAGCGCTGCTCGACGTCGGTCAGGCCATGCCACTTCTCCGGCAGCGGCCGCAGGCACTTCGACAGGAGCCGCAGGGCGGTGACGCGCAGGCTGGGCTCGCCGGTGCGGGTGACGAACATCGTGCCGGTGGCGGTGACGATGTCGCCGAGGTCCAGGCTCTTGACCTGATCGAAGGCCGCCTCGCCGACGCCCTGGCGCTGCACGTAGAGCTGCAGACGCCCGGCCTCGTCAGCGAGGTCCAGAAACAGCGACTTGCCCATGAGACGCTTCGCCTTCAGCCGGCCGGCCAGGACCACGGCCTCGGTCGACTCGGCCGCCGCCCCCAGGAGCGCCCGCGCCGCCGCCGTCGAGATGATGCCGTCGACCCGGGCGCCAAAAGCCTCCACGCCGGCGGCCTGGAGGGCCGAGAGCTTCTCCAGACGCTGCGCCCGCAGATCGCCGGAGTTGACCGTATCCTCATGAACCTGCGTCATCGTCAAATCTCTCCAAACACGTCCGCCCGAACTCCCATCCCGAGGTCTCGCCGCGAGCGCGGCCGCAAGGCCGTACTGTACTCCCGCCGACAGGCTTCGCGAACTACGGCTCAGGCCCCAATGCGCGGCGGGCATCGGTCGTTATGACCATGTGGTGTCATACCGGACGGAGAGCCCGGGGGCGACGACAAACGTCAACACGTCCAGGAACAGGCCATGGCGCCCCGGGCGGTCGCGGCCCCGCGTCACGCCCTGGGCCCGCCGTCGTTCGCGCGGACCCGATGATCTCCGATAGGCAGCGTAAGGCATTCCGTGAAGACCCTCTCGAAGCCAACCTCATGCGTCGGCAGCCGCGGCTGCCGCCTTGGCCTGGCCGCTCTGGTCAGCATGAACCTCGCCCTGGCGGGGTGCCGTACCGCGACCCGGCTGCAGCGCCTCGAACGGCGCACCGCCGAGGTGCTCGAGGCCGTCCAGCGCCAGGAATTCAGCGACAGCGAGCCGGAGGACCTCCGCCTGGAGCCCTACGAGCGTTTCGCCCTGCCCGAGGGCGAAGAGGCCCTCCACCTCGACCTGCGCCAGACCCTCGCCCTCGGCGCCCGGCACAGCCGCGACTACCAGAACGCCCGCGAAGACCTCTACCGCCAGGCCCTCAGTCTGGTCTCGGCACGCCATGACTGGGACTGGATACCGGCCAGTTCCTTCAGCGCCCTGGTCGGCCGCAACCTGGCCGGCCCCGACACCCGCGCCGATGTCGATGCCGACGCCGGCGTCAGCCGCCGCTTCCTCTCCGGCGCCCGCCTCTCCGGCTCACTCGCCTTCTACAGCCTGCGCTACCTCAGCGGCGACCGCGAGGTCAGCCTCGGCACTCTCGCCGATGTCAGCCTGACGCAGCCCCTCCTCGCCGGATCCAACCGCGAGGCCGTCCGCGAGCCCCTGACGCAGGCCGAACGCAACCTCGTCTACGCCCTGCGCACCTTCGTGCGTGAACGTAAGCGCCTGCTGATCACCCTGGCCGACGACTACTACGCTGTTCTCAGCGCCTTGGACAGCCTCGAGATCGCCCGCCGCAACCACCGCAACCTGCGTGACTCGCGCGAGCGTTCCGAGGCCATGGCCGAATCCGGCCGGGTGCCGCTCTTCCAGGTCGACCAGGCGCGCCAGCGCGAACTCGACGCGCAGGCCTCGCTGATCGCGCGCGAGGAGGCCTACGAAGCCAGCAAAGACGCCCTCAAGCAGGCCCTCGGCCTGCCCATCGAGATCCCCATCGAGCTGGAACGCGGCGACCTCGAACAGCTCGCCAAGGCAGCCCTGCCGCGCCCGCCGATGGAGTTCGAGGAAGCGGCCGCCTACGCCCTCGCGCACCGCCTCGACTGGGCCACCGTCCGTGACCGCCAGGCCGACGCCGACCGCCAGGTCCGCATCACCGCCGACGCCCTGCGCGCCCGCCTCGATGTCACCCTCGCCGGCCGCGCCAGCAGCCCCAGCGACGACCACCTCCGCAGCCTCGCCCTCGACCGCGGCGACTACAGCGTCGGGCTCGCCGGCGAGCTGCCCCTGGACCGCACCGACGAGCTGATCGCCCACCGCCAGGCCCTCATCAGCGCCGACCAGCGCGCCCGCGCCGTCGACCAGGCCCGCGACCAGATCATCGCCGACCTGCGCAGCGCCTGGCGCCGTCTGCGCTCGTCGGAGCAGAACCACCAGATCCAGCGCCTCAGCGTCGACCTGGCCCGGCAGCGCGTCGAGAGCACCGAGCTGCTCTTCCAGGCCGGCCGCATCAACATCCGCGAGGTGCTCGACGCACAGGACTCCCTGATCGCCGCCGAGAATGCCCTGACCGTAGCCCTGGTGCAGCATCGCATGACCTGGCTGCGGCTGATGTACCAACTGGAGCAGTTGCCGACCGAACCGGATACCCTCTGGTCACCGGCCCTGGCGCTCCAGACTGTCCCGGACGGAGCCACGCCATGACCGCCTGTCGACCTGCCCCGCATGCACCCTCGCGCGCCGGCCTGCACCTCGTCGCCGCCGCCCTCCTCATCGGCACCCTCGCCGCCTGCCGACGGCAGACCACGGCGCCGCAGGAGAGCACCTTCACCGTCACCCGCGGCCCGCTGGACATCACCGTGGTCGAAACCGGCAACCTCGAGGCCGCTGACTCGATCGACATCTCCAGTGACGTCCCGCAGGTCCTGAAGATCCTCGAGATCGTCGAGGAGGGCTCCACCATCACCGAGGAGGACGTCAAGAACGGCCGCGTCATCGTGCGCTTCGACGCGACGGCCCTCGAGGACCAGCTCTACCAGTTCGAGAGCGACCTGGAGAGCTCCCGCGCCTCGTTCACCGACGCCACCGAGCAGCTCACCATCCAGCAGAGCGACAACGAGAGCAGCATCCGCGGCGCCGAACTGAGTGTCACCTACGCCCGCAACGACCTGCGCCGACTCGTCGGCGACACCCTCGCCGAACGCGTCATGGCCGAGCCGCCCGAGGACATCGGCGCCCTGCTCGACGACCCCGCCCTCGGCGGCCAGACCCGCGAGGACCTGCGCAGCCGCCGCAGCGATATCGAGCTGGCCAAGATCAAGCTCAGCCGTGCCGAGGAGAAGCTGAAGTACACCCGGCGGCTCTTCGAGAAGCAGTACGTCAGCAAGAATGAACTGGAGACCGACGAGCTGGACGTGCGCACGCAGCAGCTCAACGTCGAGAGCGCCGAGGAGAAGCTCCAGATCTACCGTCGCTACGACTTCGTGCGCGACTTCCAGAAGACGTGGGCGGCCCTCCTCGAGGGCCAGGAGAAGCTCGTCCGCGCTCAGGCCGTGGCGCGCTCGCGTCGCGCTCAGGCCGAGGCCCAGCTCCGCTCCCGCGAGAGCGCCTTCCAGCGCGCTAAGAGCCGCCTCGACGAGCACCGCCAGAGCATCGAGAAGTGCGTCATCCGCGCCACCCACCCCGGCTTCGTCATCTACCAGGAACCGGCACGCTGGGAGAACAAGGGCCCCATCCGCGAAGGCACCGAGATCCGGCCCAAGCAGCGCATCATCATGCTCCCCAACCTCAACCGCATGGCCGTCATCATCCGCGTCCATGAGGCCCAGATCGACGCCATCCTCGAGAAACAGTCGGCCGTCATCCGCATCGACGCGGTGCCCGGCAGGACCTTCACCGGCATCGTCGACAAGAAGGGCGTCATCCCCAGCAGCCAGGACCGCTGGCTGAACCCGGATCTGAAGGTCTACGAGGTCAAGGTCCTGATCCACGAGCAGGACGCCGCCCTGCGCCCGGGCCTGACCGCCACCGTCGAGATCCTCTCGGAGCGCCTCGAGAGTGTCCTGCAGGTGCCGATCCAGAGCGTGCGCACCGACGACGAGGGCAGGCACTGGGTCTACCGCCCCGACGGCACCCCGGTGCCGGTCCGCATCGGCAAGCGCAACCGCATCTTCATCGCCATCGAGGAGGGCCTCGCCGAGGGCGAGGTCATCCGCATGGCTCAGCCGAACCTGGGCGAGCAGGCCAAGCCCGCCACCAACGGCAAGGAGCCCGGCCGCCCATGAGCACGGCCACCCCCACCGACGAGGTCATCCGCATGGTCGACCTCATCAAGGACTACCCCATGGGCGACAGCGTCGTGCACGCCCTGCGCGGGATATCCTTCGTGCTGCGGCGGGGCGAGTATCTCTCGATCATGGGCTCCAGCGGCTCGGGCAAGTCGACCCTGCTGAACATCCTCGGCTGTCTGGATACGCCGACGAGCGGCCAGTACCTGGTCGAGGGCATCGACGTGGCGAAGCTCCACGACGACCAGCTCAGCGCCCTGCGGCGGACCCGCTTCGGCTTCATCTTCCAGTCGTTCAACCTGATCCCGCAGATATCGGTCCTGGAGAACATCGAGGTGCCGCTCTTCTACCAGGGCCGCCACGAACGCGAGAGCCGCCGGCGCGCCACCGAGCTGGCCGAACGCGTCGGCCTCGGCCACCGCCTCCGGCACCGCCCCCCGGAGCTCTCCGGCGGACAGCGCCAGCGCGTCGCCATCGCCCGCGCCCTCGCCAACGACCCCAGCGTCATCCTCGCCGACGAGCCGACCGGGAACCTCGACTCGAAAACCGGCACCGAGATCATGCAGATCCTCGACGAGCTCTCGGCGCAGGGACGCACCATCATCCTGGTCACCCACGAACGACGCATCGCCGAACACGCCCAACGTATCCTCACCGTCATCGACGGCGCTGTCGACAACGACGAGACTGTCCCGCAGGCACGACCATGACCCTGACGCTGCCCAACATCAAACGCATGGTCAAACTCGGCGCCCGCAGCCTGGTTGACCACAAGCTGCGCAGCTTCCTGACCGCCCTCGGCATCATCTTCGGCGTCAGCAGCGTCATCGCCATGCTGGCCATCGGCGAGGGCGCCAGCTACGAGGCCCGCGAACAGATCCGCGCCATGGGCAGCACCAACATCATCCTGCGCTCACGCAAGCCCACCCAGTCGGCGTCCACGACGCCCAGCAACCAGAACCTCAGCATCTACGGCATCACTTACGACGACGCCACACGCATCCGGACCCTCCTCCCGACCGTCCGCGTCCAGGTCCCCGCCCGCGTCATCGCCGACTTCCTCCGCCGCGGCTCGGTCCTCCTGCCCGGCCGCATCGTCGGCACCGTGCCATGGTACCTCGAGGACAGCCAGATGGCCCTCCTTAAGGGACGCTTCATCGCCCCCGCGGATATGGAGGCGGTCGACAACGTGGTCGTCCTCAGCGACAGCGCCGCCCGCGAGCTCTTCCCCCTGGACGTGCCCATCGGCCAGACCGTCTTCCTCGGCAGCCAGGCCTACGTCGTCGTCGGCATCGTCGGACGGCGCGGCAAGCCGGCCGCCGAAGCCGGTAAGACCTCGGAGGCCAAGGACGTCCACGAGGCCTT
>JAGVUW010000760.1 GCA_019136035.1 Verrucomicrobiota bacterium
GGCCGCGGTCGACCAGGCGGCCGGGCCGCGGGGCGGTTCCAGGCCGAGGCAGTCTGCGAGGACCTTCCGCGTGGCCCGCGACCAGGGCGCGGCGTGACCGTCGCCGATGAGCACCGGCGAGGGCTCGCCCGGCGCGGCCTTGGCCCAGAGGCGGCAGGCGTCCTGCCATTCGGCATGGACGGCCTCGAACGGCGGCGTGACCAGCCGGCCGGGGGCGGCCCCGGCGCGGCCCTCGCGCGCCGGTGGCGGGCCGTCGACCGCGGGCCAGGCGCAGGCCTCGATCAGGACAGTCCGCGGGGCGATCAGGGCCGCGATCTCGGCATCGCCGACGTCGCGCAGGAACGAGAAGATATTCCGATAGATGGGCTCCTCCCAGAGGCCCTCGCCGGGGCCGAAGCCGCCGCTGACGAGGACCGTGCCGACACGCGTGTCGAGAGCCGCGGCGAGGAGCGCGACGCGGGCGCCCTCGCCATAGCCGACGACGGCCGTCGGCAGCGCCGCCGGTGCGGCCAGCCAGTCGAGGGCGGCCGAGACGACCTGCGCCTCCAGGCCGAGGATGTGCCGGCCGAGCTGGTAGGCGGCGCGGTAGATGAACTCGCGGTGAGGCTGGTTGGTCATGCGGACCCCAGGCAGGCCGGAGTGCGTGTCCCGGCGGTCGAGGAGGGCCGGCACCACGACGCGGCAGCCGCGCCGCGCCAGGTCGAGCGCTGCCGCCTCGACGCCGCTGCTGCCGCCGTCGAGGCCGCAGAGGGCCTCCGGCGTCTGGTCGGCGTCCGGGAGGACCACCGCCGCGGCGCGCGCCGGGCCAGTCGGCTCGAGCAGGATGCCCTCGCCGGCGAGGTCGTCGAAGACCGACCACTGCACCGCCATGGCCGTGATCCGGCCGCAGCAGGCCAGGTGCGTGCCGGACGGCCCGCAGTGGCGGATACTCAGCGTCGCGGGCTGCCGGGGGTCGTCGGCCCCGACGATCCGGCGCAGGCGCCGGCGCTTCGCCTCGAGGAAGGCCGCCGGATCGGCGCCCGATAGGCCCGAGTGCCAGGCGCGCCGCCGCGAGGAGGCCATCTCGGACGTCAGGCCCTCGACGTGGCGATGCAGGCCGTCGAGCATGGCCGCCAGAGGATCCTCGACCCGCGGCGCCAGCGCGGTGCCGGGGAGGGTCTCTGCCAACACCGTACGTGCCGTCATGGTCGGGGCTCTCCTGATCTGCACCGTGGCCGCGCCGGTCCGGCCTCACGCCACCTGCGCCGTCGTGACCCAAGGACCATATCCCGCGCTGACGGGCCTGCCAAGCCTGCGCCGCAAGGCGTGAGCGCGGCACGACGTTGCCCCACACGCCGCCCCGCCGGCGGGAACTGCCGGCCGCGATGCCTGTCTGTTCGGGCATTGCCGCGAGAGCGAGGGCAGGCCGAGTGCTTCACCCGGGCGCGGGGCCGGAAGGGCGGGCGAGTCCGGTGCGCCTTCGTCACGTCGGGCGGCTCTGCCGGCGGCGGGTGGCGCCGGGCGCTCGTGCCGGTTTCGGAGGTTGAGGAGTGCCATGAGTCTGTTTCTGTTGACGTACCTGACGACTTACGGCGTCATGACCGCCTTTGCCGGGTGGCGTTTCCAGCGTGGCCTGGGCGGGTCGTGGAGGCTCTGGCTGCCGCTGGGGCTGTTCGCGGTCGTGATGATGCTGTTGCCGGTGCTGCTGCGTCTGGTCGAGTCGCGGCTGGGCCTGTGGTCGAGCCGCGTCCTCACCGGCGCCGGCTGGATCTGGCTGGCGCTGGTGTTCTGGGCCTTCAGCGCCTTCCTTGGCCTGGAGGTCTGGAATGGGCTGCTCTGGGTGTTGGGCCGGGCGTGCCGGCCGCTCCAGGCGGCCATGCTGACACCGCCTGTGGCGGCGCGTGGGGTGCTGATCCTGATACCCGTCCTCTGCCTGTGGGGCTGGATCGAGGGCGGCTGGGTGCGGCTGCGCACGGTCGTCATCGAGAGCGACCGCCTGCCGGTGGGTACGGCTCCCGTTCGCGTCGTGCAGATCGCCGATATGCATCTCGGTCACACCACGCGCCCGGGAGTCTGGCGGCGGGTGCTGCGGCTGGTGTCCGAAGCCGCGCCCGACCTGGTCGTCTCCAGCGGCGACCTGATCGATCATGTCGACAGCGTCGTCGACGGCTGGCTGGCTGAGATGACGGCGGTGACGCCGCCGCTGGGCAGGATCGCGATCCTGGGCAACCACGAGTTCTACCCCGGCGTCGAGCGCTGCGCCGCCGCGCTCCGCACCGGCGGCTGGGTGGTCCTGCGCAATGCGGTCGTCGAGGTAACGCCCGGCCTGCGCGTGGTCGGCCTGGATGACCACCTCGACGGCCGGGGCGGTGGCGAACCCGACGAGGATGAGATCCTGCCGGCGCCCCGCGACGGCGTCTTCACGCTGCTCCTGAAGCACCGCCCCGAGGTCACGGCCGCGGCCCGCGAGCGCTGCGATCTGCAGCTCTCCGGTCACAGCCACGGCGGGCAGATCTTTCCCTTCGGCTGGGCCGTCCAGATGGTCTATCTTCACCCGCATGGTCGGCTGGTGACCTTCCCGGAGGGCCTGCGGCTCTACGTCAGCCACGGCACCGGCACCTGGGGGCCGCCATTCCGCCTGTTCGCGCCGCCCGAGGTGACCCTCTTCGTGATCCGCCCGCGCGCCCGCCCGCCCGTGCCGCCGCCGGCGGCCGACGCCTGACCCGTCAGGGCGCCAGGCGGTGCAGTGAGATGTCGTCGAGCCAGAAGACTCCGCCGTCCTGGAGGCCGTCGATCACCGGGACAATGCGGAGGGTGGTGACGGCCTCCTCGCCAGGCTGGTCCGGGATGGTCAGACCGACCGTCAGCAGGGTCCACGCCCCCACTCGCGGGACGATCTTCCCCGACGAAACCGACGGCAGCGTCTTCTTCGCAGCGGTTGACGGCGTCACGCTCAGCTCGATGGTCCCCTTGGCATCATGTCCCGCCGGCACCTGGACGTAGGCCATGGCGACATAGCGTCCGGGTCCCGGCAGGGGCGTCGTGCCGACCGGCCCGCCGCGCAGGAGGCCGTCGCAGAGCAGTCCCAGGGCGCCGGTGCGGGCCGCCTCGGGCACGCGGGCCATGCGGCCGATGGGCTTCTCGGGAGGGACATCCGGCTTGCGCCAGTAGCTCCAGGCGGTGGCCTGGGTGCCGGTGCCGTTCTCGAAGGAGCCGTTGATCTCGACGGCCTCGGCGCGGCCGTCGGCGAGGGCCAGGAGGGTCGAGGCCTGGTCGCGCAGCAGGGGCACCGTCGAGGTCCCGGCGAGGTCCTCGAAGCGTTTCCGGATGGGATTGGGGCCGGCCTTGAGCCAATCGACGAGTGCCCACAGCCCGCCGCCGCCCCAGGTGTGGCCCTGCAGGGCCGGGGCGCGATCCAGGCCGATAGGCTGGACCAGGACCGGGTCCTCGGCGAAGGCCGCCACCAGATCGCGGCGCTTCTGGGCCATGGTCAGGCCCGAGATGGCCGCGTCGAGGAGGCGCTGGGCGGCGGCCTCGTCGGCCGGGACGTCATTAACCTGAATCTGGCCGCGGTAGGCCACGGCCGACGCCTCGTAGTACTCGAAGGCCCTCGCGAGGAGGCCGGCGCGGGCGCGCTGGCGGTCGGTCTGGCACTTGGCCAGGCAGGACTCGAGGAGGCGCCGGCTCTCAGCGATCCGCTCGAGGTCGACATCGGCGAGGTAGCCCGGGTTGTTGAAGGCGAGGTACTGGCCGCCCTTGGAGAACCACCGCGACGCCAGGATATCGCGCGTCCAGAAGCCCTCCCAGATGGCGTAGTAGCGCGCCAGGTCCGGGGCCGCGGCCGGCCCCACGCAGCGCTCGTACCAGTCCTTCAGCAACGCCTCGACATCCTGATCGGGGTTCCACCACAGGCGCAGGAAGAGGTAGGGCTTGGGGCCCTCTCCGAAGTTCGGGTAGAGCTCGGCGTAGTGGGCCCGGACGCCCTGGTCGCGGCCATAGCGGAGGTACTCGGCCGAGTGCTGGAAGAAGACGCGCGGCAGGCAGTACGGGCTGCCGTAGAGGTAGTCGTACCACCCCAGGGTCGGGCTGACCGCGTGCCAGGCCTCCGTGGCGGCGTGGCCGGCCTCGCGCACCTCGGGCTGAATCCACTTCATGCGGTCGTAGGTCATGTAGGGGATCAGCCTCGGGTGGACCTTGACCGTCCGCGGCGGTGCGGCGACCTCGCTGTACGCCAGGCAGCCAAACCAGGCATCCGGGAACTCCTTGAGGACGTCGTCGATGACGCGGTTGCACCAGTCAAAGTAGAGGTCGGAGTAGTCGGCGAGGTTTAGGAAGTTCTTCTCGGCCGGGACGCGCTTGAGGCACTCGGGGCAGCGGCAGTGTCCGCTGCTGTCATTGACGCCGAGGGAGTACGAGCGCAGCGCGGGGTCGTCGCGGAAGGCGCGCCGGATGATGGCGGCGGCCTCCTCGGCCAGTCCGGGTGCGGAGAAGCACGGCTGCCAGCCGTGGGTAGTGTTGGTCGGCGGCAGGTAGCGGTTCTGGCCGTCCTTCATCGGGAAGAACTCGGGGTGGGTCTTCGTCCACGTCTCCGGGGGGAACAGCTTGATCAGGTTGTGGTGGAAGGAGACGCGGCCGTGCATGCGGTTGAAGCGTGCCCACGCGACCTGGGTCTCGCCGCGCAGGCCGCTGAACAGCCGCGAGAAGAACACCGGCTCGTCCTGGTGGCGTCCCGCCGGGATCGACAGGGAGCGCGTCGCCGGCACGTCGAGGCCGTCGGGGCCGGGGAGGAGCCAGCGCACGCCGACGTGGCGCTCGAGGAGGTCGTAGACCCCGAAGGCGGTGCCGTGGTCGCTGCCGCCGGCGATGACGACGCGGTCGGCCCCGGCGACGACGACGAAGCCATCCTCATCGAGACCGGCCGGGATGGTATCGGCGGGGACGCCGGGCTGGCCGGCGCCGATCAGCACCAGCGCCGCGCCCGGCGCGGGGGCCTCGGCCGGCGCCGTCGTGACCGGCAGCACGGCACCGGTGGCCTCCTCGACACAGCGCACCAGAGTCGCCGCGGCCTCCTGCAGCGTCGGCGAGGCCGCCGACGGCAGTACCACCGTCGCCAGGGGGCGACCGTCGCGGACCAGCCCTACCTCGGCCGCCGCCGCCGTCAATCCCAGCGAGGCGGCCATCACAAGTGTTTCCACAGTGCGTCGAAGCATGGTCAAGGCCTCCTGATCAGAGTGTCTGGATCGGAGAACGTACCGGCGGACGGGGCGCCTGTCCAGCCACATCCCCCAGCGCGCATCGCTGGCGATTGGGGGGATGGAACGCCGGGGCATCCAGATCGCTATCGGGATAGCGATTGGGGTGGCGGCAGGATACCCCCGTCCCGCGGCGGCCCTTCGGGCGTCCCGCGCCGGGTCGGGATTGGGTTGACGGGCCAATGTTCCGGCGGTCCGGGGCGTCTTCTCTGCGGCGGAGCTCCGCCGCGGGTCTCTCCAGGGCGGCGCCGTGGTGGCGTGACCGTTACGTCGGCCGGGGCGTTGTCGTGCGGCATCGCGTGAGGCGTGGCCGGTTCTATGGGTTCGCGGCCGCCGCCGGGCTGCCGGCGTGGCGCGTCGTGTCGTGGATTTGGCGCCGAGTGCGGCTACGGTGTCGGTGTTCGGCGTTGCCGTGTCCATCCAGGCAGGAATGTTCTAGTGCTATGACCCACTCCGATGCGGATGCCGTGCCTGCCGCGAGGCTCCTCGCCGCGGTTGTTCTGGCGTGTCTGGGCTGGTTCGGCGCGGCGGCATGTGTCGCTGCCGAGTCGCTGTCTCTGGCTGACTTTGGGCAGGACCCCGGCGGCTGGCAGCGCCGCGAGTGGCTGCCCTCGGGCGAGGCGCGTGTAGCGGGCCTCGCCGTGCGTCCGGCGGCGGCGGAGGTCCCGGCGGCCCTGGTGCTGCCCTTGGATCTGCCGGCGCAGGGCGAGTTCGTGGCGCCGGTCAAGGCATCGTGGCAGGGCTGGCAGGAGCTGGCCTTCCGGGTGGTCCTCCCCGAGGGCCTCCCCGAGCGCGCTATGATCGCGGTGTTCACCAAGGACCGCGACCACCTCTGGCGACAGGTCCGCCGGCAGGCGCCGCCTGAGCGCGGCCGCCCCGTGGACGTCGTCGTGCCGATCGGCGGTCCCGCCGCCCGGGGGCTCTGGGAGCCCTGCGGCCACGAGAGGCCGTGGCACGCCCTGACGCCGGGGTCGCTCGTCGAGTATGGCCTCAGCGTCAGCCTGGACACGGGCGTCACGGCGCCCTTCCAGGGCGAGATCCTCCTGCAGTCGGTGGTCCTGCGCCGGCCCGGCCTGGTCCAGGTCGAGAACCCGGTGCGGGACCTCCAGATCAGCCCGCGGACGCCGCGTGTCGGCGAGCGTCTCGAGATCAGCTTCAGGATCGAGGATGACTACCGGGATCCCTTCCGGGCCGACAGCGTCGCCGTGGTGGCCGAGGTGAGCACCCCCAGCGGCGCCACGGAGACCGTGCGGGGCTTCTACTACGAGGGCTTCCTCTACCACCCCGAGACCCCCGAGATCACGCGCGTGCTGAGCCCGTACGGGGCGCCGTCATTCCGGGTGCGCTACACGCCGCGCCAGGCTGGCGCGCATCGCGCCCGGGTGAAGGTCACCGTCGAGGGCCGCGAGATCACGCTCCCGGCCTTGGACTTCCACGCCGACGTCGCCGCGGCGGGCTATCGCGGCTATGTGCGCCGGGATCCCGCTCACAGCGCCTTCCTGGCCTGGGAGGACGGCACGCACTTCTGGAGTTCGGGCCTGAATGTCCGCAGCCCCTACGACACGCGCTACATCCAGGTGGTGCCGACCTCGTCCTGGCGTGACGAGGGCCTGCCGCTGTACGAGCGGCTCTTCGCGCGCTACCGCGAGAACGGCATTCGGGTCGTCGAGGTCTGGATGTCGTCCTGGTGGCTGGCGCTGGAGTGGATCAACGATTCGCCGGGCTTCCATGGCGTCGGCTACTACAACCCCTACCGCGCCTGGATGCTCGACCACATCATGCAACTCGCCGAGGCCAACGGCCTCTACGTCATCCTGGTCCTCAACAACCACGGCAAGTTCGGGGCGCTCAAC
>JAGVUW010000813.1 GCA_019136035.1 Verrucomicrobiota bacterium
TCGGCCTCGTCGTCGGGCAGGATCAGGACAATGCCATCGCCGCCGATGCCGGTATGGCGGTCGCTGAGGCGCGGCGCCACGGCGGCGGGGTCGGTCAGCGGGCAGGGCCGGCTCAGGCCATCGACATAGATGTAGTCGTTGCCGAGGCCGTGCATCTTGGTGAAGGGCAGGGTGGTCATCCCGTTTTCCCTCTGCGGCTCAGGGGTCGTACGGCTCGCTGTCACTGGCTGTCGTCGAGGATTTGCTGGGCCAGTTCCGCGTGGGTCTGGGCTTCGCGGGCGAGGGTGACCTCGCCCTGGCTGACCACGACCTCGGCGGGCATCGGCCGGAGGTTGTACACGCCGCCCATGCTGTAGCAGTAGGCGCCGGCGTTCTCGATGGCCAGGAGGTCGCCCTCGCGGATCTCGGGAAGCTCACGCTGCTCCGCGAAGCGATCGCCGCCCTCGCAGATGTTGCCGACGACGTCGTAGGCACGGACGGCGCCGTCGGGGTTGCTGAGGTTGCGGATGTGGTGGTAGGCGCCGTAGAAGACCGGCCGGATGAGATGCGGGAAGCCGGAGTTGCAGCCGGCAATCAGGCGCCCGCGGTTGTCCTTCAGGGTGTTGACCTCGACGACGAGGGTGCCGCACTCGGCGACCATGTACTTGCCGGGCTCGAAGCGCATCTCCAGGGGGCGGCCATAGGCCTGGCAGAACTCGGTGAAGAGCCGGGTGATCTCGGCGCCCATGGCGCGGTAGTCCACGCGCTCCTCGTCGGGGCGGTACGGGACCTTGAAGCCGCCGCCGAAATCGAGGAATTCGAGATTCGGGAAGCGCTCCGGCGTCGCGATGGCCATGAGGTTGCGCATGCTCTGGTAGACCGACTCGGTCATGGTCAGCCCCGAGCCGGTGTGCTCGTGCAGGCCGACGATGACCAGGCCATGGCGGTCGGCGATGGCCTTGACCTCGTCGGCGTCCTGGAGGAGGATGCCGAACTTGGTGATGGCGCCGGCGGTGCTGGTCTTGGCGTTGTCGCCGTCGACGACGTCGGGATTGAAGCGGATGCAGACGCGCGATCCCGGGAACTCGCGGCCGACCTTCTCCAGACGCGACAGCTCGCCGATGTTCATCAGCACGCCGGTGCGATGGACCTCGCGCACCTCGGCGTCGGTCATGTTGTTGGCGGTGTAGAGGAGCCGCTCGGCCGGGTAGCCGAGGAGCCTGGCCAGGTGGACTTCGCCCGGGCTGACCGTGTCCAGCGAGGCGCCGGCCTCCTGCAGGCAGCGCAGAATGGCGACGCTGTAGTTCGCCTTCATCGCGTAGAACACCCGCAGCTTCGGCCAGGTGATGAAGCTGAAGAGATCGCGGTAGCGCTGCTGCACCACGTCGAGGTCGTAGACGAACAGCGGCGTCCCGTAGTTCTGTGCCGCCTGCGCGAGGAGCTCTGCACTCAGTGCCATGGTGGTCCGTCGTCCTTGGAGCGTTGTGGCCCAGACTAAAACAGAGCGCTCAACCTAAACGGGAAACCGTGGAAATCAACGGTTCGCGCGGGCCCAGGCGGCGCCCTGTTCGAGGATCGCCTGGTTCAGCGGCACCAGCTTCGGCTTCTCGGCGAACGACTCGGCCACGGCGAGGCGGAAGGCCTCGTCGGGCAGGCCGGTCGCACCCAGGGCCATGAGGACGCCAAACATGAAGCTGTTCGCCGCCTTCGGGCTGCCGGCCTCCGTGGCCAGGCGCTGCGCCGGCACGGCGCGGGCGCGGAGGCCCGCCGGAAGGTCGATGGCGCCGATGCTCTCGTCGTAGAGCAGCGTGCCGCCGGGCTTGACGTCGCCCATGAAACGCTCCAGGGAGGGCCGGTTCATCGCCACCAGCACATCCGGCTGGTAGACCACCGGCGAGCCGATGGCGCTGCCGCTGATGACCACCGAGCAGTTCGAGGTGCCGCCGCGCTGCTCCGGGCCGTAAGACGGATACCACGACACGGCGCGACCGGCAATCTGGCCGGCCTGCGTCAGCATGATGCCCAGGCTGAGAACCCCCTGGCCGCCGAAACCGGCAATCTTGATCTGGACCTCGTGCTCCGGCGGCGCCGGCGGCGTCGGCAGGGTCGTCACCTTGTCCAGCTCGAAGGCCGCGTCCAGGCTCGCCTTGTCGAAGTCGCTGCGGTCGCGTGCCATGGCCTCGACCTCGGCGGTGCGGTCGCGGAAGACCTTCAGGGGGAACTCGCGAGTCATCTCTTCGTTGATGAAGCGGTTGGTGGCAGCGGCATCGAGGCGCAGGTTGGTCGGGCAGCCGGCCAGGACCTCCACGAAGGCGTAGCCCTTATGGTCGCGCTGGATCTCCAGGGCCTGCCGCACCGCCCGGCGGGCCTTGCGGATGTTGGCGATATCCGAGACCGCGACGCGGGCGACGTACACCGGCGCGCGCAGGCTGTCGATGAGCTCGCAGAGGTGCAGCGGGTAGCCGGCGGTGCGCGGGTCGCGGCCGTTCTCCGAGGTCACGGTCCGCTCGCCGATGAGAGTCGTCGGTGCCATCTGGCCGCCGGTCATGCCGTAGACGGTGTTATTGACGAAGAACACGGCCATGTGCTCGCCGCGGTTGGCGGCCTGCAGGGTCTCGTTCAGGCCGATCGAGGCGAGGTCGCCGTCGCCCTGGTAGGCGATGACCACCGCCTCATCGCGGGCCCGGCTCAGGCCGGTGCCGACCGCCGGGGCGCGGCCGTGCGCCACCTGGACATTGCCGCAGTCGAAGTAGTAGTAGGCGAACACCGCACAGCCCACCGGGCTGATGACGACGGTGCGTTCCTGGAGGCCCAGGTCGACCATGGCCTCGGCGATCAGCTTGTGCAGCACGCCGTGGCCGCAGCCCGGGCAGTAGTGCGTCGCGGTCGGCGCGGAGCCGCCCTTGCGCACGAACTCGCTGTAGATGCCTTTGCTGGCGATAACCGTTTCGCTCATCATGCCCGTCCTCAGCCTGCCGCCTGCCGGATCGCGTCCATCACCTGGTCCAGAGTCAGCAGATTGCCGCCGCAGCGGTGCACCAGGGTGACCGGCCGGCGGCAGTCGATGGCCAGGCGGATGTCGTCCGCCATCTGGCCGTTGCTCATCTCCACCGAGAGGAAGACCTTCGCCGGGCCATCGGCCAGACGGCGCAGGACGTCCTTCGGAAACGGGTAGACCTTCCGCGGCCGGACCATCCCGACCCGCAGGCCCTCGCGACGCGCCTGGCTGACCGCCGAGCGCGCGATGCGGCTGCTGATGCCGTAGCTGACCAGCACGACCTCGGCGTCATCGGTGCGGACCAGCTCGGCGTCCTGCAGCTCGGCCTCCATACGGGCGTACTTGGCCTGCAGGCGCTCGTTGAAGGCCTCCTGCTCGTTGAAGTCCAGGAAGATGCTGGTAGCGAGGTTGCCCATCGTCTCGGCCGTGCCGGCGACGGCCCGCGCCGTGTCGATCGTGAGGGCCTGGCTCGCCGTCGGGAAACGCAGCGGCTCGATCATCTGCCCGAGAACGCCGTCGGCCATGACATAGACCGGCGTCCGCCATGCCATCGCCAGGTCGAAGGCCGCCATGGTCATATCGCACATCTCCTGGACGCCGTCCGGCACCAGGACCAGGGTCCGGTAGTTGCCATGGCCGCCGCCCTTGACCACCTGGTTGTAGTCGCCCTGCTCGGGACCGATGTTGCCCAGGCCCGGGCCGGCACGGCAGATGTCCACCAGCACCGCCGGCAGCTCGGCGCCGGCCAGGTAGGAGACGCCCTCCTGCATGAGGCTGACGCCGGGGCCGCTCGAGGCGGTCATGGCGCGGTGGCCTGCCGCGGCAGCGCCGTAGACCATGTTGATCGAGGCCTCCTCGCTCTCCGCCTGGACGAACTTGCGGCCGAGGCGCGGGAAGTAGTGCGAGGCCTCGTGCAGAATCTCACTGGCCGGCGTGATCGGGTAACCGAAAAAACAGTCGCAGCCGGCGTACAGTGCACCGACCACCACCGCCGTGTTTCCTTTGACCAGCTTTGTCACCATATCGGCATCTCTGCTCCCGCCACGGTAGGGCCTTCAGCGTGTGGGTTTGTGAATCACGAAGGTGTGCGGTTCCGGGCAGGCGTAGAAGCAGTTGGCACAGCCGATGCAGCCGCTGCCGCTGTAGATCACGAAGCGGTACCCCCGCGCGTTCAGCTCGTGGCCCAGGCTCAGCACCTGCTTCGGACAGGCGTCGAGGCAACGGCCGCAGCCTTTGCACTCCAGGGCGTTGATCTCGGGATAGGGCTTGGCGCTCTCTGCGGTACTCACGACAGGCTTACCTCGGGGCTCGACTGGGGACGCGGCCATGGGCTGGCCCGGAAGTCACGTACTATAAGCCCGCCGCGGCCCTATGCCAGAGGTGGCGTGGCCTTTGCGCGGGGGCCGCGTCGCGCCGGCGACGGGGTGGCTCCGGGACCGCCGAGCGTCGGCGTCGGTTTCGGCTCGTGGACGCCTGCGCGTCTGTGGACACTCGCGCTCCAACACGCGTGGCGAGCGATCGTTCGCGCTGTTCTGTCCGGCGCCAGTGCGCCGGCGTGGCGGGTGTAGCGGCGGCTGTCCCCAGCCGCGTCCGCCGGGAGCGCCGAGCGTCGGCGCGGCATCCCCCGGGCGCCGTCGGCGCCCGGCGGGCCACGGCGGGCGCCGTTTCGGCCTTACTTGCCGGCGTCGTCGCGACCACGGCTCGGGCCGCCCGGGCGGCGGTCGCGCGCCCGGATCTCGGTGCGCCGCATCTTCCCGGAGATGGTCTTCGGGAGCTGCTCGACGAACTCGATCAGGCGCGGGTACTTGTACGGCGCGGTGACGTCTTTGACGTGCTGCTGCAACGTCGCCTTCAGCTCATCGCTCGGGGTGTAGCCCTTGGCCAGGACGACGGTGGCCTTGACGACCTGGCCGCGGTTGGGATCCGGCACCCCGGTGACGGCGCACTCGATCACCGCCGGGTGCTGGATGAGGGCACTCTCGACCTCGAACGGCCCGATGCGATAGCCACTGCTCTTGATGACGTCATCGGCGCGGCCGATGAACCACAGGTAGCCATCCTCGTCCTGCCAGGCCATATCGCCGGTGCGGTAGAAGCCGTCGTGCCAGACCGACGCAGTCAGCTCCTCGTCATCGAGGTAGCCGCTGAAGATGCCCAGGGGCAGCCTCGTGTCGTCGGCGCGGATGGCGATTTCGCCCTCCTGGCCGCGTTCGACGGGCCGGCCGTCGGCATCGATGAGGACCATCTCGTAAGTCGGCGACGGCTTGCCCATGGAGCCCGGCTTGGGCTCGAGCCATGGCCAGGTCGCGGCCGAGACGACCAGCTCGGTCTGGCCATAGCCCTCCATGAGACGCATGCCGGTCTGCTCGAGGAACTTCTCGTAGACCTCCGGGTTCAGGGGCTCGCCGGCGGTGACGCAGTACTTCAGCGAGCTCAGGTCGTAGTGCCGGAGGTCCTCCTTGATCAGGAAGCGATATACGGTCGGCGGGGCGCAGAAGGTGGTCACGCCGTGGCTCGTCGCCTGCGCCAGCACAGTCGCGGCGGTGAAGCGTTCGTAGTCATGCACGAAGACTGCCGAGCCTGCCAGCCACTGGCCGTACAGCTTGCCCCAGACCGCCTTGGCCCAGCCGGTGTCGGCGACGGTGTAGTGCAGGCCGTCGTCCTCGACGCACTGCCAGTAGGCCGCCGTGAGGATGTGCGCCAAGGGGTACAGGAAGTCGTGACGGACCATCTTCGGCATGCCGGTGGTGCCGCTGG
Organism: Verrucomicrobiota bacterium; assembly: GCA_019136035.1. Classification (GTDB taxonomy): domain Bacteria; phylum Verrucomicrobiota; class Lentisphaeria; order Oligosphaerales; family JAFGRS01; genus JAGVUW01. Next base: position 5,735 of record JAGVUW010000813.1, read on the forward strand.
TGAAGTACAGGAGCATGGTGTCGTCGTTGGCCGGCGCCTCGGCGCTGTCGCGGTCGCCTGCGAAGGGCGTCGCCTCGGCCAGGCCGCGGTCGAAGTCGTGCCAGCCCGGGCGCGCCCCGCCGACCAGGATCTTCGTCGTCAGGATGGACCCGGTCTCGGCCTGCGCCGCGTCGATGTAGCCGGCCAGCTCGGCGTCGTTGGCGGCCACGACCATGCGGATCTTCGCACGCTCGATGCGGTAGACGATGTCGTGTGTCTTCATCATGTGCGTCGCGGGAATGGCCGCCGCGCCGAGCTTGTGCAGGGCCAACATGCAGAACCAGAACTCGTAGCGGCCCTTCAGCACCAGCATCACGCGGTCGCCCTTCCGGATCCCCAACGCCTTGAAGAACCCGGCGGCGCGGTCGCTCGCGGCCTTCAGGTCGGCGAAGGTGAAGGAGCGGTCCTCACCGGCGTCGTTGCACCACACCAGGGCCCGCTTCTCCGGGACCTCGCGGGCGTAGACGTCAACGACGTCAAAGGCGAAGTTGAAGCGCTCCGGCACCCGCAGCGCGAAGTGGTCGCGGAAGTCCTCGTAGGAGGTGAAGGCAGTCTTGACGAGGAATCGGTCGAGCAGATTCATGATGGCTGGGATCTCCGAACAGGGCGCGGTCTGGACGTCCTCCGCGGCGTCGACGTCACAGGATGATAGCCAGGAAGCGGCAGGGCTTGCCGCCGAGGGCCTGCATGCCGTGCGCATAGCTCGAGTCGAAGAAGAGGCTGTCGCCCTCGTTCAGCTCGATCTCGTTGTCGTGGATGACCACGCGCAGGGTCCCCTCGAGGACGTAGTCGAACTCCTGCCCCGGGTGGCTGTTCGTCGACAGCGGCGTGCCGGCCGGCTTCGGATCGACCACCACCAGGAACGGCTCCGCCTTCTTGTGGAGCAGATGCGTCGCCAGACTCTCGTAGCGGTACTCGCGCCGACGCTCCACGGCGATGCCCTTGCCTTTGCGCGTGACCGCGAAGACCTTCATGCGCGGACTCTCGCCCGTGAGCAGGACGGTCAGATCGACCTTGAGACGGCTGGCAATCTCGAAGAGCATGCTGGCCGAGATGTCCTCGGCGCCGGCCTCGTAGCGTTCATACGTGGCGGTCTCGAGGCCGAGGCTGCGGGCCATGTCCGCGGCGCTGATCCCGGAGATCTCGCGCAGATCGCGGATCCGGGCGGCGATTTCGCGCAGCTTCTCCTGCATGGGCGTGGGCCTCCCTGGTTCTCTGGTTTGGACGCACCGGCTGGCCGGCATAGCGCCGCCGGCCAGGCCGGACAAGGTGCCGCCGGCGGCAGAGCACCGGCCGGCGGCACG
>JAGVUW010000531.1 GCA_019136035.1 Verrucomicrobiota bacterium
CGATCAGGAGGAGGTCGCGCGGCTCTTCAGCCAGTACCACTACATGGCCATCCCGGTGGTCGATGCCGAGGGCCGCCTGGTCGGCCAGGTCGAGGCCAGCCAGGTCATCGGCATCATCCAGGAGGAGGCCACCGAGGACATGCAGCGCATGGTCGGCATGAGCGGCGAAGAGAGCGTCTTCACGCCGTGGCGGCGCTCGGTCTCGCGGCGCGTGCCATGGCTGTCGGTGAATCTCCTCACCGCGGCCCTGGCGGCAACGGTCATCGCCGTCTTCGAGGAGACCCTGGCCGAGTGGACCGCCCTGGCGGTCTTCCTGCCGGTGATCGCCGGCCAGAGCGGCAACGCCGGCATGCAGGCCCTCACGGTCACCATCCGCAGCCTGGCCCTCGGCGAGATCGATCGCGCCGCGGTGCGGCGTTTCTTAAGGAAGGAACTGGCGGTCGGGCTGCTCAACGGCCTGACCTTCGGGACGGCCGTCGGCCTGGCCGCGACCTTCTGGAAGGGCAGCCCCGTGCTCGGGCTGGTCATCTTCGTGGCCATGCAACTGAATATGGTCGCCGCCGCTGCCGCAGGCGTCCTCATCCCCCTCGGCCTCAAGGCCGTCGGCACCGACCCGGCGCTGTCCTCGAGCATCTTCCTGACCACGGTCACCGACGTCGCCGGGTTCTTCCTCTTCCTCGGCGCGGCGACGCTGTTCGTACCCTGGTTCGGCCACCTCTACTGACGGATGCATCACCGACCCGACGCCGCCGGCCGCCGGAGTGACGGAGGATCCGTAGGGCGCGACCGGCTCACTCGAGCGTGCCCGGCCGCACCATGACCCGGCGGCCCCAGGCGCCGCCGCCATAGGGCGCCACCACCTCGGCCGCCGGCCAGGCGCCATCGTCAAACTCCGGGTCTTCCCAGCCCGCGACCGGCGCCGGAGCGGCACGCCACGACGCGTCGCTGTATAGCGTCGTCGTGGTGCCGTCGGCCTGCTTCATCACCAGCTCGAGGAGGAACCCGCAGGGCGCCGCGCCGCCATCCTTGGCGCTGACCGCCAGGACGGCCCGACCCGACCGCAGACGCGAGGCGATGTCGACGCGGTCAGCACGGCTCCAGCCGCCGGGCTGCAGCGGCAGCGCGTCGCCGTTGATCGAGAGGGCGAACTCGTCGTCGCCGGCCACCGTCAGCACGGCCTCGGAGAGGTCCGCCGGCACAGTGAACACCCGCCGCAGACAGCACGACGAGTCGGCCTGGCCGCTGCTTCCCGGGTACCAGATCCAGTTGGCGCGGCCCTCGTAGAGGGTCAGGTCGCGGCGGTCTTCGACATCCTGACGGAGGCTCTCGCCGGCAGGCGCCTCCATCACCGCCGGCACCGGCACCAGCGGCGGCGGCAAGGTCGCCGTGGTGGCATAGACATGCACCCCGTGCGGCGCAAAGCGGTCCGAGAAACGCCCGTCGCGCACCGCCACGGTGCGCTCTTCGAAGAGGACATGGAGGACGCCGGTGAAGGGCACCGCCACCTCGGCCTCGAGGGCCTCGGCACTCTCGTTGGCCGCCAGCAGGTAGCTCTCGCCGCCGTGGACCTTGTGGAGGATCCTCAGGCCAGGCGCGTCGCAGCGCACGACCGGCGGCACCACCGCGGGCTCGACCAGGACCGCCGAGAGGTCGCGAAGCTCCGCAGCCACCCGCAGCAGCACCGGCCAGAACTCGGGCTCGTAGATGTAGTGCGTGCCCCACCAGGTGATGCCGGCAGCGCCGTGCAGGATGGCGTTGTAGGCCATGAAGCGGCTCTGCTCCCAGGTCGGGTAGATGGCATCGGCGGCATGGCGATCGCTGAGGTGCTTCCAGGCAAAGCCCTGCAGGGCCATCCACACCGGCTTGCGGTTCTCGACACTCTCGCGCATCTTGTCGGCATAGCGGCCGACGCTGGTGAGGCCCTTGTCCTCGAGATCGGAGTGGCTGCCGCCCTCGGGCACCGGGTAAATATCGACGCCGGTGATATCGCAGGCCTCGGCGTAGCGGGCGCAATCCGCGACCGTGCCGCGGGGTGCCTCGTTGCTCCAGATCGGGCGGTAGGGGTCGAGCTGACGGTGGAAGCGGTACACCTCGAGCAGCGGCCCCAGGGGCGTGCCGCACCACAGCGGCTCGTCGATGAGGAAGTAGCCCAGCAGCCCCGGGTGATTCCGTGTGGCCTCGGTGCGCTGGCGTGCCGCCGCCTCCCAGGCCAGGCGGCCGGCCGGATCCGCCGGCAGGGCATGGCGAATCCCGGCGACCGCCTTGATGTTGAAGCGGGCCATGCGGTCGAGGAGCTCGGGAGTCACCGTGGTGCGGTAGATCAGGTTGATGCCCGCCCGGCCGAGCTCGCTCAGGGCGCGGTCGCTGTCCGGCGCATGCCACAGGCCGATTGGGAAGAACGGCTGGCCGTTGACCATGCAGACGTGGTCCTCGCGCAGCACCACCTCCACGGCGGCCGGCGGCAGGACCTCGACGGCGACTACGGCCTCGCCGGGAAGGGCCGCCTCACCGGCGCTCGCGTGTGCCCGCAGGCGGTAACGCCCCGCCGACAGGCCGGCGGCGGGGAGCCTGATCGCGGCCTGGCCGCCAACCACCGCGACGTCCTGGGACTGCAGGGCCTTGCCGGCGGCATCCTCGAGCCACACGCGCGCCCGATCCGCACCCGGCGAAGCCACCCTCAGGGTCGCCCGCACGGCCTCCTGCGGCTGGCTGGCGTAGATCGTGTCGCGGTACACCGGCGCGTCCAGCCTTAACGACAGGGGCGGCGCCGCGACGACCTCGGCTGGGACCTCGACCAGAACCAGGTCGTCGAGCAGCACCGCGCCGGGGCCACGGACCTCGCAGGAGATCGCCAGGCCGGCCGTGGGCTTGGCCGGCGCCGTGAACTCGAGGGTGCGCCGCTGCCAGCTCGCGAAGCAGTCCTGCCAGTCCTCGCCCTCGACCTGCTGGATGCCGCCGTAGTCGATGCCGTCGCGCTGCAGGCGTTGCCAGCTCACGCGGACGCGGAAGAACTGGAAGCCGGTCGACTCGGCGGAGCCGCCGGCGGCCTTGACGGCATAGCTCAGGCGGTAACGCCGGCCCGGCTCGCTGGGTATACCCGCCTGGGTGGCACGCACCGCCGCCTCGGCGGACGGGCTGCGCAGCCGCAGCGCCGCCTGGCCGTCGGCGGCGTCGCCCTCGAGGATCTCGGCGCCATCCGTCAGAAGCCAGGCCGTCGTGCCGCCCTCGAAGCTCGAGCTGAAGAGGCTGCCCGGGCGCACGGCCTCACGGACCGGCTCGCCAATCGAGACGTCGTCGAAGGCGACCTGGCCGACATCCTTGAGCTGCAGCACCAGATACGGGCGACGGATGCCGGTCGGCAGGGTGACGACGAACATGGGGCGCTGCCAGTCGCCGGTGCCATCCTGCCAGTTGGCCACCGCCGTGGTGGAGCTGCCGTAGGAGCCGTCGGCCTTGGCCCACTCCAGGTAGGCGCGGTACTGCGAGCCGGCCGCAGCCCGCACGCGGTACTGCACGACGTAGGTCTTGCCGCCATCCATCGGCAGGTCGGACTGCAGCCACAGACTCGCCGCCTCGGCCTGGTCCTTGCTCAGGACCACCTGCCGACCACCATCGGCCGCCGGGGCCTCGACCCACGACCCCGTGGCGCGATTGCGGCACTGCCAGCCATCCGGCAGGCCGTCGCCATCGGCGTCGACCTCAAACCCGGGGTTGCGGACCAGGTTCTCCGCAGCACCCAGTGGCATTGCCCACAGCGCCCCCACCAGCACCGCCAGTGCTCGCGATATCCTGAGTGTCATCGGATCGCCCTCCACCCACAGGCACGCCACATGCATCACGCCAGACCGCCCAGGGCCGACGCCCCGCCGGGCCGTCTCCTCACACCGCCAGCAGGCCGCGATGCGCGCCGGTCAGACAGCGCCCGCCGCCCGGCTCGACCACGAAGGTGTTCTCGATGCCGACCATGCCGATGCCGGGGAGGCCCTTCTTGGGCTCCAGCGCGATGACCATGGCCTCGGCCAGGGGCTCCTCGAAGCCGGCCGCGATGACTGGCCACTCGTCGATCTGCAGCCCGACGCCATGCCCCAGAAAGCGCACCTGCTGATCGCCGCAGCCCATGAAACCCTCCAGGAAGGCGGCATCAAGGTCGCGGGTGACGGCCGCGTGGATCTCGGCCGGGATCGCCCCGGGCCGCAGCATCGCGGCGGCGGCATCCTGGATCTCGACACAGCGGCGGTGCGCCGCCTGCGCCGACGGCGGCAGCGCGCCGCCGAAGACGTAGGTCTGCGTCTTGTCGGTGTGGTAGCCATCGACACCGCAGCCGATGTCGACGAAGACCAGGTCGCCACGGCGCAGACGACGCTGACGGCTCCCCATCAGCGGCACCGCCGGACTCATGCCCTCGACCCCGCCGGGGCCCTCAAACGGATTCGGCCGCAGCGAATTCTCGCCGAAACAGACGTGTCCCAGAAAGAGCTCGGTGTCGAACATGGCCACGCGGGCCACGCCGTGGTGCCCGCCCAGGAGCATCGCCCGCAGGATCTCGGCGCCGAGGTCGGCCTCACTGAGGCCCTCGTGCAGCAGGCCGGGCACGACCTCCTCGAGGATGCGCTGGTGAATGCGCCCGGACGCGGTCTGCCGCTCGAGTTCCCAGGCGCTCTTCACGGCGCGCACCGCGGCCAGGTGCGGGTCGAGCGCCCCGATCGTGCCGAGAGCGAGGTGCTTGGTGAGGCGCTCCAGATGCGCCAGGGTCACCACCTCCTTCTCCAGCAGCACCGAGCGCGCCCCCCGCGGCCAGCCGGCCAGGAGATCGCGGAAACTCCGCATCGGCCGAACGTCGGCAAAGGCCGACTCCGAACGCGAACGCTCAAAACTGCGACGAACCCACAGCGTCGGCGCGCCCGCGCGCGGCACCACCAGCGCGCCGCTGGGCATGGTGCCGGTGAGGTAGTAGAGGTTGACCTTGCTCATCACCAGGGCAACCTCCCAGTCGGGGGCAGCGCGGTCCAGGCGCTGCAGCAGACGGGCCAGGCGGTCGGCGAGTTCCTCGGGCGGGACGAAGGCCATAGTCGGTCATTCCTCTTGCCATCAGGTGTTGGCTCGCAGCCAGTCGAGGACGGCCTCGCCGGCGGCGGGGCTCGGAGCCGAACAGACGTAGAACACCAGGCGCGGGTCGAGGGCGCGGTGCAGGACCTTGATCGACTCCGGATCGCAGGGCGCCCAGACACTGACGCCCTTGCTCTGGATGCGCTGGAGGAGGTCCAGCCACTCGATGAACGGCTTATTGCGGGCGCCCGAGACCCACTGGATGCAGTCCAGGCCGGGGATGGCACAGAGGTCGTCGAGGTGAACCAGGCATTCGGGGCCGTCGAGGTGGTACACCGTGTGCTCGAGGTAGGCCGCCTCCGCCTCCAGGGCCGGCATGACAAAGCGCCGGAAGTGCTCCGGGCCGATGAGGGCGGCGAAATCGCACTGGATGGTATTGGTCTTGACGGGGTGGTAGGCGGGGACCCACCCCAGGGTGCCGGTGCGGGCCATGCCGCCGGCCTGGTAGAGGCCATCGTAGACCTGACGGTAGATGGCATCGAGATCGCGCCGGGCGCGGTCGATAGCCTCGGGATAGTCCATCAGGTCCAGGCAGAGCCGTTCCGGGCTGCGGATGGCCGTGAGGGCGTCGAGGTTGCTGTGCAGGTCGAGGTGGGCCACCACCATCCGGCCGGCAAAGCCCTCGGCCAGGGCGGCGCAGAACGCCAGCATGCGCTGCCACCACGGGTTGGCCGGATCGAGCCGCAGCGGCAGGGCCGCCGACCAGTCCTCGACGCAGGGCACCACCCAGTTGGTGCCGTAGGGATTCGGGTCGAACTCGAGATCGGCGCCGAGCCAGGCCCCGAACATGTCCGGGCCGAAGCTCGGAGTGTAGGACGGTATCGCCTCGCCGCCCCACCAGATCGCCGCGGAGCGCTCGAGGACCTGCCGCACGATAGGCGCGAAGTCCTCGCGGGCGCCGGACAGGTAGGGCGGCGCCGGCGGCAGCGGCCGGCCGGGGTCCTTCGGCGCGGTGATCACGCAGCACGGCCGGTCGATCAGGTCGTGATCCCAGAAGGCCAGCCAGCGCGCCGTCGCCGCCTCGAGATCCGGCTTGAAGGCCAGACAGTCTGCCATGGTCGCCTCCGTGCTGCCCTCGGGAATCCCTGCCGATGCCATTCGGAACCACCTCTGCCGCCCCGTACTATGCCCAGCGGTGCCACCGGCCGCAAGGGCCTACTCCAGGCGGGCGTCACCCCAGACCGCGTGGTCGGAGTTGTGGCTGTCGCCGGCGTCGGTGCAGAGCAGCCGCAGTCGTCGGCATGGCCCCAGGGGCAGTCTCAGGAGCGTGACCGCGCCGCCGCCGCGGCGGACCTCGCTGGTGTAGAGACGCCGCCAGCCGTCGGCGCCGTCGTCGACTTCGACGGCGAAGACGACCGAGCCGATCAGACCGGTGGCGTCCTCGATGCCGAGGCTGGCGCACAGGGTGCGCCGTTCCGGGTGACCGGTGAGGTCAAAGACCGCCTCGCCGGGGCCGTCGGCGCGCGGGCAGAGGAGCAGACCACGCGTCAGGTGCCGGCCGCGCAGTTCGAAGCCGTCATCGCCGCCGTAGTCGCGGTCGCGCCGGAGGCCGCCGTGGGCCTGGGCCACCGTCGCCTCGAGGTCGCTGAGGTAGAGCGCGTCGGGCGCCGGTCGGCCGAGGCCGTCCAGGCGCAGGCGCACCGGCTCGCCGGATGGGCTCCAGGCCGCGTCGCGGCAGTGCACGAGCAGCCACAGCGGGTCGTCGACGGCGGGCGTCGGGAGCTGCTTCACGAGGTCCGACAGGACGACCTCGAGGGTCAGGCGACGCGTGCCGACGCCGGCGACAGCCACCCCGGCCGCCTCGGCCGACAGCACGCGGCCGGCCAGCACGACCTCGGGACGGGCTATCGGGTTGGCGTCCTCCCAGGTCAGGGCGAGCGTCCGGGCCGTGGCCGCATCGATCGCGAGGTCGGGCTGGTAGGGCCGGACCGCGCCATCGACGGCCAGCGACACCAGCGCC
>JAGVUW010000149.1 GCA_019136035.1 Verrucomicrobiota bacterium
GTGATCGAGACCGGCGCGGACATCATCGACGTCGATCACCTGGCGACGGACATGGCGGGCTTTGCGGCACTGCTTAAGCCCGGACAGGTCCTCTGCGGCAATGCCGACCCCGTCTCGATCATAGCCAAGGGTTCACCGGAACGGATCAGACAAACGGTCAGAACCATCCACGAACAGACCCGGGGACGGACCATCGTCTCCGCCGGCTGTGAAATCCCCCCGGGCACGCCCGCGGCGAACCTGCGCGCATTCCGGGAAGCGGCCGTTCTATGAACACTGAGGGAACGACGTCAATGGCGAAGGACTGTGCGCCTGACTGCTCAGAGAGAAAGGACCTCGCGTATGACGTCATCGTGGCGGGTGGCGGCGCGGCGGGTGTCGGTGCGGCCTTGGCCGCATCAAGGCGAGGTCACGTGCTTCTGGTGGAAACGGAATCTACGGTGGGGGGCGATCTGCTGACGGGGATGCCCATCTACGGGGCATGGAACTCGCTTGGTGAGCAGTGCGTTGGCGGGGTGCTGAACGATCTAATGGCCGAGTGTCGTCAGCAGCCGGACGGATTCATAGGTCCGGTGTGCGACTGGCGAACCGTCTACGGTTTATGCCTGTCGCCGGCGGCGCTGCACCTTGCGATCCTTCGCCTCCTCCATGCGTGTGGCGCCCACGTGATGCTCAAGTCAACCCTGACGCGGGTGGGAGCCAAGGACGGACACGTTGGGGACGTCGAGGTCGCCAGTCACGATGGCTTACACCGGATCCAGTGCGCCAGCGTGGTGGACGCGACCGGCTCCGGTCGCGTCACCGAACTTGCCGGCGGTCAGGTCGAAGGTCCTGGTTCACAGGAGACTCCACAGCCGATGAGTCTCTTGTTCCGGATGTCCGGCGTGTCCTTCGGGGAGTTCCTTCGTTTCGTCAAGGAGAACCCCGCCGAGTTCCTGCTTGCCGAAAACCCCGTTTACGGCGTCACGCCGCCCGAGGCGGCTCAGCGTGTTCACGACGGCGGCCTTCCGTACGCGGCACTCTCGGCTGGAGGCGCGTTACTCGGCGGCGCTATCGCCGGGGGGCGTGTTCAGCCTTGTACAGCGTTCTTCATCACCCCGACGTCCCGTCAGCGTCGGGAGGTCTGCATCAACGCCACGCGCATTTCCTCGACCACGTTGCTCGATGCGCGGGGAACCTCATGCGTCCTGCTGGACTTGGCGGAGCAGGTACATCAAAGCGTCGCGTTCCTGCGTGCATCGGTGCCGGGGTTCAGCGGCGCCTGCCTATCGTCGGTGGCGCATCGCATGGGTGTACGGGAAACCAAGCGCATCAGGGGCGATGAGAGTCTGACAGAGAGCCATGTGCTGAACGCCGTCAAGTCGTCGGAGGGGATTGCGAAAGGGGCCCATCACGTGGACATCCATGGCAGCGGTACGAAGCAGATCCGCAAGCCGGTTCACGGTGGCGGCACCTACGACATCCCATTCGGGAGTCTCGTCCCCACGGGCCTCAGGAATGTTATTGCGGCCGGGCGGTGCATCTCGTCCGATCGTTCGGCGAATGGCTCTCTCCGCCTGATGGGCACCTGCATGGCTACCGGCCAGGCCGCTGGCACGATGGCCAGCCTGCTTGCGGAGTCACGCGCAAAGAACAGGGATATTCGCGACCTGAGCGTCACTCGCGTGAGAGAGGTCCTGCGGCAGGATGGTGCCATCCTCGATGGTATACGGTGACACCAACGGGAGGTCGGCAGCAACGCCGTGAGCCTCCCGTCTATCGGAGCTTCCGCCACGGGCGGGCAACGGCCCGTGGCGGAAGCTCCGTCCGACTTGATGTTTGCGCCCAGCGGCGTTAGCGTCTGGGTGTTCCGCGGTGATGGAGGAAGCCCGGGACACCCATTCGGGAAGGGAGGCGAGGGATGCTGACGCGCACCTGGAGCTCGGCGATTCAGGGCATTGACGCCTGCACGGTCGAGGTGGAGGTCAATGCCTCCATGGCCGGCAACGAGACGGTGGTCACGGTGGTGGGCCTGCCGGACGCCGCGGTGCGGGAGAGCCGCGAGCGTGTCTGGTCGGCGATCTACACCAGCGGCTTCCTGCCGCCGCATGGGCATACCACGATCAACCTGGCGCCGGCCGACCTGAAGAAATCCGGCGCCGCCTTCGACCTGCCGATCGCGCTGGGCATCATCGCCGCCGTCGACGGCCTCGACCCGGAACGGCTCAACCAGGCGATGATCGTCGGCGAACTGGCCCTCGACGGCACGGTCCGGCCGATCTATGGAGCCCTGCCCGTGGCCCTGCACGCCCGCAGCCTCGGCCTGAAGCACCTCCTCGTGCCGGCCGAGAACGCTACCGAAGCCGCCGTGGCCAAGGGCATCGCCGTCTACGGCGTCTCGCACCTCCTCGACGCAGTCCGCTTCCTGCGCGACCCCACGGCCCTGCCGGCGGTCAGCGTCGACATCGACGCCCTCTACGGCGCTCCGCCGGATGCCGGGCTGGACTTCGCCGATGTCAAAGGCCAGGAGACGGCCCGACGCGCCCTCGAGGTCGCCGCGGCCGGAGGGCATAACCTCCTGATGATCGGCCCGCCGGGCTCGGGCAAGACCATGCTGGCGCAGCGCCTGCCGGGGATTCTGCCGCGGCTGAGTCTGGAGGAGGCCCTCGAGGTCACCAAGATCCACAGCATCGCCGGCCTCCTGGGACGGCAGACGGCGCTGCTGACGGCGCGGCCGTTCCGCGCGCCGCACCACACGGTCAGCGACGCCGGCCTGCTCGGCGGCCAGGCCCTGCCGCGGCCGGGCGAGATCAGCCTGGCACACCACGGCGTGCTCTTCCTCGATGAGCTCCCGGAGTTCAAACGCAATGTCCTGGAGGTCCTGCGGCAGCCCCTCGAGAGCGGCGATGTGACCATCTCGCGGGCCGCCGGCACGGTCACCTTCCCGGCGCGCTTCATGCTCGTCGCGGCAATGAACCCCTGCCCCTGCGGCCACCTCGGCAGCCTGCAGCGGCAGTGCCGCTGCAGTTCCGGCGCCATCCACCACTACCGCTCGCGCATCTCCGGGCCGCTCCTCGACCGCATCGATATCCACATAGACGTCGCGCCCCTGCCTGAACAGCTCCTCCTCGAACGACGCCACGGCGAGGCCTCGGCCGCCGTCCGCGAACGCGTCGCCCAGGCACGCGCCCGACAGCAGGCGCGCTTTGCCGGAACCGCGGTGCACTGCAATGCCGCCATGACCGGCAAGATGATGGACGCCACCTGCGCCCTCAACCAGGAAACGCGGAGCCTCCTGCGCTTCGCCATCGCTGAGCTGAACCTCAGCGCCCGCGCCTACGACCGCATCCTGCGCGTCGCCCGAACCCTCGCCGACCTCGAGGGCGCCGAGAGCATCGACGCCCGACACGTCCAGGAGGCGATCCAGTACCGCAGCCTCGACCGGCAGATGTGGTGAGAGGAGGAAACCAACGACCAAAGCTGAACGCTCAACGCCCAACGCTCAACGACGGAGGAGGAACGCCCAACGCGGAACGCTCAACGCCCAACGCTCAACGACGGAGGAGGAACGCCCAACGCGGAACGCTCAACGCCCAACGCTCAACGACGGAGGAGGAACGCCCAACGCGGAAAGCCCAACGACCAACGCTTAACGCCGGAGGGGAAGAACGCCGAACGCTTAACGAGCAACGGCGGAGGAGAGGCGACAGAACGTGGTAACGCCAGAGATGGGGCGGCAGGCCATGGAGGAGAGGACGCCGATGGCACACGGTTTTGATCTGGATGAACGTCTGCTGGCTTTCTCGGTAGAGATCATCCGGTTGACGGAGGCGCTGCCGACGACGCGGTCGGGCAATCACGTGGCGTCACAACTGCTACGCTGCGGCACCTCACCCTACCCGAACCATGGCGAGGCCCAGGCGGCCGAATCAGCCAGGGATTTCGTGCACAAACCGCGTATCGGTCTAAAAGAACTCCGCGAGACCAGGAACTGGCTTCGACTTGTCCAGGGTGTCCCGCTCTCGGAGACGACCGGGGACGTCACGAGGCTACTCCAGGAATGTGACGAGTTGATACGCATCTTCGCCGCCAGCATCCGCACGGCCGAGAAGCGCCTCTGACGGGTCGTTCGCCACGGCCCATCCCTGTACCTGTGATGTAAAATCCTATGGAATAGATGGTTGCGGTATTGCCTTTGAGATCCCGCTGGGCTCTACAGCGGCCATCGACGTTGAGCGTTGGACGTTCCCCTGCCCGCCTTCGACGTTGGGCGTTGGACGTTCGACGTTCGGCGTTCCCTCTCCGGCCTTCAACGTTGGACGTTGGGCGTTCGACGTTCGGCGTTCCCTCTCCGGCCTTCAACGTTTGACGTTGGGCGTTCGGCGTTCCCCTTCGCTCTTCAGGCCGCCGGCGGCGGGCAGCGCGGGCGCTTGACAGCGCCGGCGCAGAGGGTAGTTTCCACGGCGCTCGGAACCCCACACGGCCGGATCGGCGACAAGACGCGTCAGCGCAGGCCAGCACCCCAAAGGACAGCCTCCCCGACCATGAACACCAAGATCCTCCTGGCCAGCTTTGGCCTCGTCTTCCTGGCCGAACTCGGCGACAAGACCCAGCTCACGGCGCTGGCCTTCTCAAGCGCCACGCGCAGCCCCTGGAGTGTCTTTCTGGGCACGAGTCTGGCCCTGATCTGCACCACGGCGTTGGCCGTGGTCTGCGGCGAGGCCCTCACCCGCGTGGTGCCCGAGCGCATCCTGCACCTGGCCTCGGCGGTGATGTTCGTGCTGGTGGGGCTGATCCTGCTGGTGAACCTCGCCCGCAAGGCCCAGCCCGCGGCGCCGGCCGCGGAGGAGGCGCCGGCGGCCGAGGGCGCCCTGGTGATCCCGCCGGGGCCGCTGTCGCGCTTCGTGGCGCGCCAGGCGGTCGCCTTCGAAGAGGAACTCGCCGGCGACATCCGCCAGGCCATGCAGTCAATCGCCGATCCGGCCCTGCGACAGGCCCTCCAGGACCTCGAACGGCGCCACCGCGGCCACGCCGAGGCACTCACCGGCCTCGAGCAGAAGACCGTTGCCGAGCACCGCACCGATGTCGACGACGACCTCGCCAAGGGCCACCCGGAGCGCCTCCTGACGGCCCTGCGCGACGCCGGCCAGGCCGGCGCCGACGACGACGCCGTCGCCGGCATCATCCGCCGCCAGGAGGCCGCGGCCGAGTTCTACATCGCCCTGGCGCGCCTCGTGCGCTTCCACGACGCTCGCGACGTCCTCCGCGCTCTGGCCATGGAGGAGGTCCGCCTGGCGCAGGAGACCTGCGCCCTGGTCAACCACGAGCGGCCGGCCACGGCCAGCGCCTGATCCGGGCGGCGCCAGGCGTTGCCGCAGCCAGGTCACCAGCGCGGCAAGTAGGTCCACGGCGCCGTCCGTGGACCCCCCGGGCGCTACCGGCGCCCGGGGCGCCGGACAGAACACGGCAAGAGACCGCCTCGAGCGCCCTCCCCGTCAGAGTACCGGCCTCGGCCGGAAGCGTGCCGCGTGCCTTCAGGCCGCGGCGGCATCCGGTGCCGCGCCGGGCTGCAGCCACGGCGCCACGACTCCCGCGGGAAGGGGCCCCGCCGGGGGACGCCCGGGGCGTCTGCCTGCGGGGCCTGGCGATACCTCACGATAGCGCTCGACACCTGGCGACACCTGGCGAAGCCTCTCGAGACCTCCCGATATCTGGCGAGGCCTCGCGATCCCGGGCGATCCCTGGTGTCCCTGGTGTCCCTGGCGTCCCTGGTGTCCCTGGCGTCCCTGGCGGCCCCGCCGGCGCTCACTTCTCCACCGGCACCACGATGCCGCGCATGATGATATTCTGGCAGAAGACGAAGACCAGGAGGGTCGGTATCGCCGCGATGATCAGCGAGGCGTAGATCACGCCGGCGCCGCTGCTGCTGTTGAGGCGGTACAGCCAGACCATCAGGGTCCACATCTTCGGGTCCTGGCAGATCAGCAGGGCGAACATGAAGTTCGCATAGGCGCCGGTGAAGGCATTCAGGGCGATGACGGCGAGGATGGGCTTGGAGAGGGCCATGGTGATATTCCAGAACATCACCCATTCGCTGGCGCCGTCGATCTGGGCGCTCTCGTAGAGCTCCTGTCCGAGCGAGTCGAAGAAGCCCTTGAGCAGGAAGATCGAGTAGCCGTTGGCGAGGCCGGGGAGGAGCAGTGCGGCGAAGGTATTGAGCAGCCCGAGCTGCCGCAGCATCAGGAAGACGGGTATCTGCGTGACCATGGGGGGGAAGGCCATGGTCAGCAGCAGGAACAGCAGGATCTTGTAGGTGGTCGGCATGCGGTAGCGGCTCATGGCGTAGGCCGCCATCGGGTTGACCACCAGCGCGGCGAGCACGGCCAGGGTGCAGTAGATGATGGTGTTAACGACGCCGCGGCCGTGGAAGAGCATGTACTCCAGGACGGTGCGGTAGTTGCGCGTGGCGAACTCCAGGCGCAGGGCGCCGCGCTGCGCCTGGTACGCCTCCCAGAGGAACTCCTCCTGCGGCGGGCTGAAGTCGGCGAAGTCGCCCGCCGCGGTGCCGAGGGCGGCGTTGGCCGCCGCGACGGTCTCATAGCGCCGCTGCAGCCAGTCGCGGAAGAGGGCATCCGGCGAATGCAGGCGGAGGTGCCGAATGTCGGCCTGATGCAGGCGGCCGCCGTCGGGATCTTCCCAGCCGGTGATGAAGCTGTCCCAGTCGCTCAGGGCCACGCCCCGGAAGGGCGGCTCCTCGACCAGCGGCACCTCGTCGAAGGCGCCGTAGGCGGTCTCGTAGCGGCGGTTGAGCTGGTCGACGGTGCGGTACTTGGCGGCGAGGAAGGCGCGGTAGGGCCCGGCCAGCTCGGGGTCGGCGCGGATCCAGAGGAGGTTCAGCGTGTGCCGAACGAAGGTCTCCCAGTCGTCGCGCTCGCGAGCAGTGGCCGCGGCCGGCCAGCGTGGCGGCAGCCGGATGTCGGCATACGAGGCGAAGGCGGTGCCATGCTGGCGGTTGTACTCGTCGATCGAGCGCGTGTACTGGGGCCGCAGGAAG
>JAGVUW010000435.1 GCA_019136035.1 Verrucomicrobiota bacterium
TCCACCTGAACCTGCACAAGAGCTTCGCCACCCCGCATGGCGGCGGCGGCCCCGGCGCCGGGCCGGTCGGCGTCGCCGCGGGCCTCCTCGATTTCCTGCCGGTCTCGGTGGTCATCAAACGCGACGACGGCACCTACGCCCTGGAGTACGACCGGCCCAAGTCGATCGGCTATGTCGCACCCTTCTACGGCAACTTCGGCGTCGTCCTGCGCGCCTATGTCTACCTGCTCATGCTCGGCCGCGAAGGCCTGCCGCGGGTCGCTGAACACGCCGTCCTGAGCGCCAACTACGTCATGGCCAGACTGCGTGACCTCTACGCCCCGGCCGTGGACCGCCCCTGCATGCACGAGTGCGTCCTCACCGCCGAGAAGCAGCTCGCCGCTCACGGGATCCGCGCTCTCGACATCGCCAAGGCCCTCATCGATCGCGGCTTCCACCCGCCGACGGTGTATTTCCCGCTGACCGTCCACGAGGCCATGATGGTCGAGCCGACCGAGACCGAGAGCAAAGAGACCCTCGACGCCTTCATCACCGCCATGCGCGAGATCGCCGCCGAGGCCACGCGCGCTCCCGAGAGCCTCCACGCCGCACCGGTGACCACACCGGTCGGCCGCCTCGACGAAACCCGCGCCGCCCGCGACCTGAACATCGCCGCGACGCCGCTCTGCGACTGCGGCGTCTGAAGGCGTCACGACGGACCTGGTGGGGCGGCGGCGCTCAGCCTGTCACCTCCTGTGGAAATCGACCGCGATTTCCATGGTGACATGATCGGGGCCAGCAAGTGCCCCGCGGGCGCTGAAGGGGTGCCAGATCGTAGCCGGGGGTCGTGCTCTCGCGCGACCCTTGGCTGCGGTGTGGCATCCAAATCGAAATCGGGATCGCTATCGAAATCGAGGGAACGCCGAAGTCGATTCCGGTCCCGATAGCGATAGCGATTTGGATGAAAGCAAGCCCCAACCAGCGGCGGTCGGCGGCTGAGTACGGCGCCGCCGCCGGAACGATCTGGCGCCCTTTCGGGGCGGCCAGGGTGAGCGCTGACGCGGTCTTCGATCAGCCCTGCCCGGCGTCAATGGCAACCTTGATACGCCGCGATGCCTTGCTATAGTACCACGTTTGGCTCCACGACTGAGTCCTCGAGGGCTCGGCCAGGCCGCGCCAGAGCGGCCCTGGCCACGACGCCCCGGGGGGGACGGTGTGCTGCAGCATCGCTGCGGGCCTGTCCGGACCCAGGCCGGCGACCCGATGGCAGACGCCGGTCCCCTCGGGAGGCCCTCGCTCAAGGAACCGCAGCGTAACGACAGGAGACCGCGGCCGCGGCAGGTTCAGGCCGAGGAGCGGGGACAGGTTCCAGCATCATGCCAACCTACGAGTACAAGTGCCAGAAGTGCCAGCGTCAGTTTGATGTCTTCCAGAAGATGACCGACGCGCCGCTCGCCGAGTGCAGCGAGTGCCACGGGCCCCTCAAACGCCTCATCGGCACCGGTGCCGGCTTCCTCTTCAAGGGCAGCGGCTTCTACATCACCGACTACCGCAGCGACTCGTATAAGCAGGCGGAACGCCGCGCCAGCAGCGACATCGGCAGTTCGAGCAGCAGCACCAGCAGCACGAGCGCCAAGGGTTCCACCGCGGAGGCGAAGAAGCCATGATCAACTGCCCCAAATGCGGCGCTGACAACATGATCGGCGCGATCTTCTGCCGTACGTGTGGCGAGAGGCTCAACCTCAAGGACCTCACCCCGGACGTCTTTGACGCCCCGCCGGTACCGGCCAGCGTCAAGATCGCCCAGATGGTCCAGCGCATCGTCATCCTGGTGGTGGTGGTGGCTCTGGTCGGCCTCATCGGCGGGCTCTTCTGGCCCGTGGCCATGCCCGTCAGCCCGGCCCTGGACGAGCAGGCCGCGCGCGTGGCCCAGAACAAGTTCCAGGCCCTGCAGTCGCCACAGCCCCGCACCCCGGCGCAGATACCCTTCAGCGCCGCCGAGGCGACCGCCGTCGTCAACCGGGCGCTGAATCTGCCCAGCAGTGCCGGCGGCAACAAGAAGCCCCAGGCGATCAGCATCGAGTTCATGGACAGCGGCACCTGCCGCCTGCGCCTCAAGAGCCTCGTCTTCGGCCAGGTGCCCATGGTCACCACCCTGACGGTCCGGCCGAGTGTGCCCAGCCCGGGAACGGTACAGATGCAGGTCCTCAGCGGCAGCATCGGCAAGCTCCCCCTCCCCGGCGGCCTGCGCAAGCAGGGCATCGCACAGTTCACGGCCCTGAATCCCGCCAGCATCCTGGCCAACGCCCGCGCCCACGTCAAAGAGGCCAGCGTCGTCAGCGGGAACTGCACGATCACCATCAAGCGCTGACGGCCAGCAGCGCCCGCCGGTGGCGTGTCAGGGATACCGCGTACGGCCGCCCGCGGCCTGCGGGCACACCGGAACGGCAGGCGACGACGACGCCCGCGGCCGCCTGCCAGGAGAGACGATCGTCGCGATGGCACTCTCCGGAAACCCCGCCGCGCCGCCTGAAGGCCTGCGCATCCTGTACCGCGATACGTGGGTGGCCGCAGTGTACAAGCCCAGCGGCCTGGCGGTCCACCCGTCGCCGCTGGTGCGCCAGGCGCCGACCATGCTCGACGGCCTGCGCGATCTCCTCGGACAGCCCGTCTTCACCGTCCACCGCCTCGACCGGCCGACCTCCGGACTGATGCTCGTGGCCCTCGATACCGACTCGGCGCGGCAGCTCTGTCAGCAGTTCCGCGACCAGCGCGTCGGCAAGACCTACCTCGCCGTGGTGCGCGGCTGGCCCGATGTCACCGGCGCGATCGATTACCCGGTGCCTACCGCCGGCGGCACCCGACGCCTGCCGGCACGAAGCCGCTTCAGACGCCTCGACACCGTCGAACTGCCCCTGCCCTGCGGACCCTACCCCACCAGCCGCTACGCCCTCATGGAGCTGCAGCCGGAAACCGGACGCTACCACCAGCTCCGACGACACCTCAAGCACCTCGCACACCCGGTCATCGGCGATACCGAGTACGGCGACACCCGCCACAACCGACTCTTCCGCGAGCACTTCGGACTGCACCGCCTGCTCCTGCAGTCGGTGCGCCTCCGCCTCGAGCACCCCCAGCACGGCGGCCCGATCGAGCTGTCATGCCCTCCGGACGAGGCCCTGGTCAGGCTCTTCCCGGGCCACGCCGTGGCGGGCCAGACAGAGGCCGGGGCGTGACCGACGCGGCCCCGCCGCGCGAGTGCCGGGAGAGACCGCCAGGTCGCGAAGTCCGGTGAGACCTGCCGAGACCTGCCGAGACCTGCCGAGACCTGCCGAGACCTGCCGAGACCTGCCGAGACCTGCCGAGACCTGCCGAGACCTGCCGAGGCCGCTCTCGGCCCCTCCTGCCGGCGTCTTCCCTGTCCACTGTGTCCACCCCGTCCACTCTGTCCACCCTCTCCCGTCCTGCGCCGTCTTGGCGCCGCCCCCTCGGCGCCGTACAGTATGTCAGGCGCCTGACGGGCCGGGTCGGCCGGTCACGGCGCCGGGCGGGAGTGCCTGCGGATGAGTGACAGCTTCGGATATGCTCGCGTCGCGACGGCCGTCCCCGAGGTCAGGGCCGGCGCCGTGCGTGACAACCTCGCCTCCATGCTCAGCCTGGCCCGCGACGCCGCCCGCCAGGGCTGCGACGTCGTCGTCTACCCGGAACTCGCCATCACCGGCTACACCTGCGCGGATCTCCTGGCGCAGCGCCTGCTCCTCGACGCCGCCCGCACAGCCCTCGTGGACTTCGCCGAGGCCACGGCGGGCCTGGCCTCGGCCTTCGCCGTGGGGCTGCCCCTGGCGGTCGACGGCCGGCTGTTCAATGTCGCCGCGCTGGTCCAGGGCGGCCGGGTGCGCGGGGTCGTCCCGAAGACCTACCTGCCGAGCAGCCACGAGTTCTACGAGTCGCGCTGGTTCGTTTCTGCCACCGGCGTGACGCGTGACCAGATCGATCTTCCCGGCGGCCCGGTGCCCTTCGGTACGGACCTGCTCTTCCGACCGGAGGCGCCGTCGGATCTCTGCCTCGGCATCGAGATCTGCGAGGACCTCTGGGCGCCGGTGCCGCCGAGTTCCCTCCTGGCTCTGGCGGGCGCGACCCTCCTGATCAACCTCTCGGCCAGCAACGACCTCGCCGGCAAGGCCGACTACCGCCTCGAGCTGGTCCGCCAGCAGTCAGCGCGCTGCCTGGCCGGCTACGCCTACTGCTCGGCCGGCGTCGGCGAATCGACCACCGACACGGTCTTCGGCGGCGACTGCATCCTGGCCGAAAATGGCGCCATCCTGGCACGCTCGGAGTCCTTCCGTCGCCAGGCGCACCTGACCATCGCCGATCTGGATATGGCGTTCGTCCAGCACGAGAGGCAGACCTGCACCAGCTTCGCCCAGGCCGGCCGCGGCAGCCCCGGCATCGCACCGAGGTCCTACCGCGAGGTTCGCCTCGACACACCGCGCGCCGCCACCCGACACGACCTGCGACGGGCGGTGTCGCCGCGGCCCTTCATCCCCGCCGATCCGGCCGCCCGGCACCGCCGTTGCCAGGAGATCGTCGCCATCCAGAGCACCGGCCTGGCGACGCGGCTCCACCACGTCGGTGCCACGCGTGTCCACCTCGGCCTCTCCGGGGGCCTGGACTCGACCCTGGCCCTCCTCGTCTGCCTGGAGGCCTTCGCGCGCCTCGGCCTGCCCAAGGATGGCATTCAGGCCGTGACCATGCCGGGCTTCGGCACCACGCACCGGACTCGCAACAACGCCGAGCTGCTCTGCGCCCACCTCGGCCTGAGCCTGGACACCATCCCGATCGCCGCGAGCTGCCGGCAGCAGTTCGCCGATATCGGCCACGACGGCACCACCGCCGATGTCACCTACGAGAATGTCCAGGCCCGCCAGCGCACCCAGATCCTCATGAACCGCGCCAATCTCCTCGGCGGACTGGTCATCGGCACCGGCGACCTCTCGGAGCTGGCCCTGGGGTGGTGTACCTACAACGGCGACCACATGAGCATGTACGGCGTCAACGCCGGCGTGCCCAAGACCCTCGTGCGCTACCTCATCGACTACTACGCCGAGGACAAGGCCGACCCGGCCACCGCGGCGGTGACAACGACGGCAGCATCGCGCAGAGGACCGAGGCAGTCGTCGGGCCCTATGAGCTCCACGACTTCTTCCTCTACTACGCCATACGCTGCGGCTTCGCCCCCCGGAAAGTCCTCTTCCTCGCCAAGGCGGCCTTCCAGGATACCTACCCGCCGGAGACCCTCCGGCGCTGGCTCAGGACTTTCGTCGGGCGCTTCTTCTCGCAGCAGTTCAAGCGCTCCTGCCTGCCGGACGGCCCGAAAGTCGGCACCATCGCCCTCTCGCCCCGCGGTGACTGGCGCATGCCCAGCGACGCGAGTGCCGCCGCCTGGCTGGCCGACCTCGATGCCGCGCCGCCGGCCTGACCGCCGCCCGGCGCGACTGGGAGTCCGGTTCTGGCACCCCTTCCGGGTGCCCTGGTTCGCGGATTCGCGTTTCCGGGGGTCGAGCTCTCACGCGACCCCCGGCTGCGATCTGGCACCCCTTCAGGGTGGCCAGGCGAGCGCTGACGCGATCTTCGATCAGCCCTGGACCGCCGCCCGGCGCGATTGACAGCGCCCGACCTGGCGGGCATGGTACGGCGCGACGGCGCGGGGCGTAGCCGACGACGGCGTGCCGCAACAGCGCCAGACAGGGAGACTGCCGATGAACCCGCGTTACCGCCTGGTCTGCATGGCCCTCATGCTGGGCCTGTCCTGCTGCTTCGGCGCCGAGTCGCCGTCGGCGCCGGGGAACGCCCTGCGCCTGAGCAGCGAGCAGACCGTCGCCGGCCCCGAGGCCCTGGAGTGGCTCGTCACTCTGGACGGCATCCCCATCGACGACGACGCGGCGCCGATCCTGCGCGTCACGCTCAGCCAGCGCGACGGCCGCAGCATCACGGCCAACCGGCCCCTGACGGCCGCCGCCGGCGCCGCCGGGAAGGAGAGCCTGCGCCTGCGCGTCGCCTGGCTCGACAAGGCCGCCGCCACAGCCACCCTCACCCTCACCATCGGCAGCGCTGAACCGATGCTCCTGAGCGAGACCCTCCACCTCGCAGCCGGCCAGGACCTGGCCACGTCGGTCCGCCTGCGCGATCTCCCGCCGAGTCTCGAGGTCCAGCGGGGCACCGGCCTGGGCACCATCGGTGACTGCATGATCACCACCTACCTCCTGGCACCCCCGACGCTGCGGCCGGCCGCCCCGGCGCCGTCAGCGGCGGACCAGGCCCGCCAGGCGATCGAGGCCTTCAAGGCCTGGGTGCGGGGCGTCCAGCGTGGCGACATGGCGCCGTTCGCCGCCGGCATGGACCCCGTCGCCTGGGGCCGCCTTCGGGCCGAAGAGCGCCAGGCCTGCCTCCAGGGCTACCAGGATGCCTTCCGACAGGCCCTCGGTGAGAGTATCGACCTCGAGCGCTTCCAGGCCGAGTTCGCCGATGGCCCGAACGGCGCCGTCCTGAGGGTCCGCTACGGCGACAAGACCCTCCCTGACATCGCGCTCCGACAGCGCCAGGGCGCCTGGTTCCTGGCCATGCCCTGAAGGCGCCCCGGGGCGCGAGGCCACGGCACACGGAGGATGGGCCGATGTTCATGTTTCTCTACCGCCGTAACCGCGACCTGCAACGCGAACTGTCGCTCTACGTCGCTGAGGCCCGGCGTGTCTTCGACATCGTCGCGGCCGGCCTGGCGCAGGCCGCCGCGGTCGACCGCGGTGAGCACGCCGACCTCGCTGAGGCCGTGAGGCTCTCTCACGCCGCCGAGTCGGAGTGCGACCGCATCCGCCGCCAGATTGAGCGCGACCTCTTCGAGAAGTCGCTCCTGCCGGAAGCCCGTGAGGACATCATGACTCTCCTCGAGTGCCTCGACCTGGTCGTCAACCAGGCCGAGGATGTCCTGCGCCAGATCGTCCTGCAACACCTCGTCCTGCCGGCGGTCTTCCGGCCCGCCTATGCCGACCTCGGGCGGCACTGCCACGAGACCGCCGTGAGCCTCCTCGACCAGGCCGACGCGGCGCTGGCCAACGACCCGCGCTGCCGGACGCTCGGTGATGCCGTCAAGGCCGGCGAGAGCCGGATCGACCACGATGAACAGGGCCTCATCGGGGCCATCTTCGCCAGCGACCTGGCGCTGGCTGAAAAGCTCCACTACCGCGACCTGGTATCCATGACTGCCGCCATCGGCGACCTGGCCGAAGACGCGGCGAACCTGCTCACGGTCTTCATGCTCAAACGCGAGGCCTGAGGCCCCCCGGAGACCGCTATGCTCGGCCTGCTGGCAGGACTGTTCCTCGGGTGGAGCCTCGGCGCCAACGACGCCGCCAACTGCTTCGGCACCGCCGTCAGCTCCCGTATGATCTCGTGGCGACACGCCGCCATCCTGGCGGCGATCTTCGTGGTCATCGGCGCCATCCTCCAGGGCCAGGGCGGCCTCGAGACCCTGCAGGCCCTGACCTCCGCCGACGGCGCCACCGCCGGCCGCGCCGCCCTGGCCGCGGCCCTCACCATGACCGCCCTGACCATGCTTCGGCTCCCCGCCAGCGCCAGCCAGGCCGTCGTCGGGGCCTATGTCGGCAGCAGCCTCGTGGCGGGCCAGGTCAACCCCGCACCCCTGATGAAGGTCGTCACCTGCTGGATCGGTACGCCCATCGGTGCGATGCTGTTCGCGGCCGTCCTGTATCACCTGCTGCGCTGGCCGCTGCGGCGGCTGCGGCCCAGCCTGTTCGTCCTGGACCGGGTCCTTCACCTCGGCCTGGTCGTCTGCGGCTGCTATAGCGCCCATGCCCTCGGCGCCAGCAATGTCGCCAACGTCGCCTCGTTTCTGGTCCGGGCCGGCTCGATGACCCCGTCGGCGGCCGTCGCCCTGGGCGGCCTGGCCATGGCCATCGGCGTGCTCACCTTCAGCCGCGGCGTCATGCTGACCGTGGGCCGCGGCATCACCCCGCTGGATGCCTTCGCCGCCCTGGTGGTCGTCCTCGCCGCGGCGCTGACGGTCCACCTCTACGCCCTGCTGGGGGTCCCGGTCAGCACGACGCAGGCCGTAGTCGGGGCGGTACTGGGCATCGGCCTGGCCAAGGGCGTCCACATCCTTAACCTGCGCAGCCTGGCGCGGGTCCTGGCGGCCTGGATCGTCGCCCCGCTGGGCGCCGCCGGACTGGGCGCGCTCTTCGCCGCGCTGGCCTGACGGCGGGCCGCGACGGGCTTGCAGGGGGTCGCTCAGGGTGGTATGGTCTCGACTCAGGCTTGGGCCGGTCCGGACCGGCCGCAGCGGGTCCCGCAGGTGCAGCCGGCAGAACCGATCGGCGCGCTGACGCCACCGTCAGGCGCGGCCGGACCTGACTCGCACGACCTTCCTGGACGACGAGGGCCGCCTGGCGAGAGTCCAGCACGAGGAGACAGGAATGCTCAGGCCAGCCATCGCCACAGCGCCCGCGATCCTGGCCCTGGCCGCGAGCTGGGTCATCCTCGGCGCCACCGCTCAGGCCCAGGCCGCCGAGACGGCCGCGCCGACGGTGACCTTCCGAGCTCTGGACGAACACGAACGCCGCCAGGGCCTCAACGATATCCTCGACCGCGTCAACGCCGAACGTGACCAGCGCCGCGAGGAGCACCGCGCCTACATCGACCTGCAGACGGCGGCGCAGACTGTCCATCAGGGGCCCGATGGCGACGAGATCCTGCGCCGCAGCCTGGCGCTCTCCGAGGGCCTCGAGCAGCTCACGGCGCGATTCGGTGAGAGCCGCCTGCGCCGTCTGGCCATCCTGGACCGCATCCAGGCCGAAGCCGGCCGTCAGGGCGCGGCCTCGAGCGACGGGCTCCGGCTGCTGCGCGAGGCCGACCGCGACCTCCGCCAGATGCTCGCCCAGCAGGAAGCCCAGGCCCGCCGACTCGTCCAGATGCGACAGCAACTGACGCGCTTCGTCCAGGCCATACCGCCACCGCCGACGTTCACCACCCGCGAAGGCCTGGCCATGCGCCTCGTCGGCCAGGGCACGGGGGCCTTCTACGTCAGTGCCGTCCCGGTGCCGGTCGGCCTCTTCCAGCGTTTCCTGTCGGCACTGCCCGAGCATCCGGAACGCCAGACCTGGGCCGGCTACGCCGCCGGCACCGCCGACAAGGCGCCGCTGACCGGCGTCGCCTGGTACGAGGCGCGGCGTTTCTGTGAGTGGCTCTCCGGCCGTGAGGGCTTCGAGTGCCGTCTGCCGCGAGTGGAGGAAGCCCGCGCCATCGCGGCGCTGAGCGCCGCACCGCCCCTGGCCTTCTGGAGCGCCGATGCCTGGACGCCGCCCGACCCGGCTGAACGCCGCGACCTGAAGCGCTTCGCCCTCAGCCTGGTCACAGCCTGGGAC
This sequence comes from Verrucomicrobiota bacterium, assembly GCA_019136035.1. GTDB lineage: Bacteria > Verrucomicrobiota > Lentisphaeria > Oligosphaerales > JAFGRS01 > JAGVUW01. The sequence continues at coordinate 9,414 of JAGVUW010000435.1, forward strand.
CCGCAGGCGAACCTGGCACCCCAGCCCGGCGCCTTCGGCGAGGTGCCCTGGGCACGCTACCGCGACCTGACCCTCTACGTGGTCACCCCCAGCCAGACGGGCATCGCCCAGCGCTGGCAGCGCCTGAAGGCCCCCACACCATGACCAGGCACGCCCCGCACGAGCCCCCCCCCTGGCACCGCGGCCGGTTCGCCGCCGCGCCGACCGTCCTGGCGGCCGCCCTGGCCGCGGTCCTCCTCGCCACCACTGCGCCGGCCCGAGCCCAGGCCGAAGCCGGCGCCGAGACCGCCCGCCGACGCGGCCAGTTCCTGCGCAGCGAGGTGGTCAAGACGGACGTCGACGTGACCTTCTCCTGCACCCTGGCGCCCACCTCGGGGAGCCAGCCTGCCCTGCTCTTCCGGCGCCAGGAACGCCAGCGTCACCACGAAGTCCGCATCTACGAGGTCGTGCTGGAGGTCCGTACCACCGACCCGGAGACCGGCCGCGAGAGCGTCGCCTTCCGCGTCTCGCCCGGCGACGAACTCCGCGGCGAGACCAATGTCCGCGAGGTCAGCCGCGACCTCGGGCCCCTGGTCAACGAGAGCTTCACCCTCAGCGGCGCCGAGATCCGCACCGACGACGCCGGGCGCTTCGACGACCTCGAGCAGAGCCTGCTCAAGCCCTTCGACGACCTCGGACGACACACCCTCGAGGTGGAGGTCCGCCATCGCGACCTCGGCACACAGACCCTGCGCCTGAGCCGCTACCTCACCCTGCGCTGGGAGAGCAAGCGTCCGGATGAGCGTCTGCGTCTGATGCAGACCGACCTCCTGGTGGCCCTGGGTCTTGACTTCGAGCCGGCGGCGTCGAGCGACCGTCAGGGCCTGGCACTCCGCGTGGAGGTCCCCGAGACGCTCGTACCCGGCCAGGTGGCACGGCTGCGCGTCACCGCCGTCAACCAGGGCCAGCGCCCCGTCAGTTGCCTGGTGGCGCGACTGGTCTCCCGCCAGCCGTGGTTCAACGGGATGAACCTCTACCTCGGCAACGTGCTGCCAGGCAGCCGCCGCGAGTTCGAGCGGGTGATCCGGGTCCCCGACACCGCCGCGGCGGGAGCGCTCTTCGGGGCTGTGGGTTTCTGGGACATCCGCGGGCCGCTCGAGGGCGCCGCGCTGCCGGTGCATACCGCAATCGTCGCGACCCCGACAGCCCAGCCGCCGGCGCAGGGGAAGTAAGGCCTGCAACGGCGCCCCCGGCGCGCGGGGCCGCCGGGCAGTACACCACGAAGGACCACTCGCCACACGTGATGGAGCGCGAGTGTCCACAGACGCGAATGCGTCCACGAGCCGTAACCGCGTCGTCGGTACCGCGACGCAACCGCTCATACGAGCGCTGTCCGTGAATCACCTGAGCGCCGTAGCAGCCGCGCCCGGAAGACGACCACCGGCCCAGCGCCGGGAATAGGGCACTGGCGAACGCTCGTCTGCTGAGCCGTCCCGGTCAGGGCGATGTGATCTTCGCGGTCTCCTTGCCGTCCTGGCCGACCCGCATGTCGAGAGAGTAGCGCTTGTCGCCGACGCTGGCCTGGCCGCGGAATGTCCAGCTCCAGACCCAGCGGTTGGCGTCCTTGCCCTCGAAGCGGCAGGTGGCACGGTAGTCCCAGTTGCCGAGGAAGCTCTTGCCCTCGGCCGTCACCTTGGTGTTCTGCAGTTGGATGGCCAGGGTGATAGCCTTGGCATCGCCGGTCATGGTCAGTTTCGGCGAGGCGACCTTGAGCACCCGTGTGCTGCTCAGGTTCAGCGCCGTCAGGGGCAGGATGACGGTCCGGTCGACCTTCTCGCGGTCGGTCGGGTGGTACAGCGATGTGCCATTGCCGAAGGTCAGCATGCGCTCGGCCGGGAAGCTGAGGAACGGCTTCGGCTTCTCGGTCGACGTCTTCTCGGGCTTGGCGTCCTTCTTGGACCGCGCGCGGTCGAGTTCGTGCTGGCGTTTGCGGTACAGCAGGCTCGAGTCGAACTCGTAGTGGGCGCTGCGGTAGAACTGGTCCTTCCGAGTGCCGGTGAAGGCCGGGGCAACCAGGTCACGCACCTGGCGACTGACCTTGATGGCCGAGGCCGGCGCGCGGTTGGCGCTGACCTCCGCCGCCAGGGCCTTCAGTTCCGGCGAGTCGAGCTTCTTCCCGGCCAGCGTCGTCAGGTCGTAGACCCCGTACTCGCCGAGGGCCTTGAGGTTGACCAGGGTCACCCCCCCGGGACGGACCGGGACCTTGACCTTGAAAGGCTGACCCGTGCCGGCGACCGTCGGGGTGAGGCGCAACGTCATGCGTTCCGGCAGGCCAACCCAGACCTGGTAGTTGGCCAGGCCATTCTTGTAGAGGTCCTCTTTGCTGCGGCGCATCCCGAGCGTGGCCGTGTAGTCGATGGGCTCGTGGTTCTGAACGATCACATAGGTCGGCCGGTCGCGGAACTGGCTGATCAGGGGGCCGACGCCGAGTTTGAAGCCGAAAAAGAGCGCCAGGACGAGGAGGATGCCCTGTCCGACCTGGTAGAGCCGGCCGTGCCGGCGCGGCAGCCGCCGGGGCCGGGGCAG
>JAGVUW010000357.1 GCA_019136035.1 Verrucomicrobiota bacterium
GTCGCGGTCGTCTTCACCCCGGTCATCCTGCGCTTCTCGCCGGTGGTGCAGGGCTGGATCGGTCTGGCGAACTGACCGCACCCCCACGCCCGCGGGTCCGTGCCGTTCGGCGCGGGCCCGTCAGGGCGGCAGACAGCTCGGGCCCGTTCCGGTCGGCGATCGGGGCGGGCCTTTCTCATTCAGGAGGGCCTTCGTGGCCATGGCGGCACGCACCAGCTACGTCACCACCGTCAGCAGCGCCCAGGTCGAGCGCATCCGCGCCTTCCTCGAGGACCGCGGCTGGCGTTTTGCCGAGGCGCCCTACGCGCACTGGAAGGCCGATCGCGAGGGCACGAGCGTGGTCGCTTACCACTCCGGTAAGCTGACCGTGCAGGGCAAGGGCACCGCCGACCTGGTGCAGTTCTTCCTCGAGCCCGAGATCCTCGGTGAGGCGCGTTTCGGCTACGAGGAGGAGGTGGCGGCGGCGCAGCATCCGGAGATGTTCACCCCCCACGCCGGCATCGACGAGAGCGGCAAGGGCGACTACTTCGGGCCGCTGGTCGTGGCGGCCTGCTACGTCGACGGCGACAGCGCCCGGCAGATGCTGCAGTGCGGCGTGGCCGACTCGAAGACCATCAAGAGCGAACGGCGTATCACCGAACTCGCCGAGAAGATCCGCGCCCTGAGCGCCGGGCGCTTCAGCGTCGTCGCTATCGGCCCGGAGTCCTACAACCGCCTCTACGAGTCCTTCGGCAACCTCAACCGCCTCCTCGCCTGGGGCCACGCCAAGGCCCTCGAGAATCTCCTCGAACGCGCGCCGGACTGCCCGCGGGCGATCTCCGACCAGTTTGGGCGCAAGGAGACCGTCCTTCGGGCCCTGCAGGAGCGCGGCCGTGCCATTCGCCTCGAGCAGCATCCGAAGGCCGAGGCGGACATCGCGGTGGCGGCGGCGTCGGTGCTGGCCCGCGACGAGTTCGTGCGGCGCCTGCAGGCCCTCTCGAAGCAGGCCGGGGTGACCTTGCCCAAGGGCGCCGGGCCGGCCGTGACCCAGGTCGCGGCCGAACTGGCGCGCCGTCAGCCCGAGGCCCTGCCGCGGTTTGCCAAGATGCACTTCCGCACCACCGCCGTGGTGCTCGGCCGGCCCGACGCCGCGGGTGTCGACGAGGCGTGAGCGCCGGCGCGGCGGCTTGACCCGGGCGGGCCCGGGGGCGACGTTAGGCGAGGCCCCTGTGGGCAGATCACGGAACCCCGGAGCAAGGCGTCCGCATGAACTCGCAGCACTCTCCCGGCCCGTCGTCGGCCGCTGTCGCCAACCAGCGCGCTGTCGAGGCTCAGATGCGCCTGCAGGCGCTCTGTGACCACCTCCACGACGCCGACCGTCTCGAGACGGCCCTCGAGGAGATGCAGCCCGGGCTCCTCGGGCTCTTCGATGCCGAGCGCCTGACGCTCTTCGAGCGCAGCCGTGACGGGCGTTCCCTGTCGGTGCGCTTCTGCACGGTGCCGGACACCGAGCCGTTGCGGCTGCCGCTGGGCCTGGGCTCGGTGGCCGGCTACGTGGCCATGAGCCAGAAGACTGCCGTCATCGACGACGTCTACGACCCGGAGCAGCTCCAGGCGGTCCACCCGCGCCTCGGCTTCGACTACGAGCACGACCAGGCCTCCGGGTTCTTCACGCGCTCGGTGCTGGCCCTGCCGATCACCAGCGGCGGCGCCGTCCTGGGTGTCCTGGAATTCGCCAACAAGCTCACCGGCGGCTTCGCCGCTCGGGACAGCCAGTTGGCCGAGCAGCTCGCGACGGCGCTGGGGCAGCGCCTGTCGCGCGACCGCGAGTCGAGTACGGGGCCGTACCAGAGCCTGATCGAGCAGGGCCTGGTCACCCCCGGCCAGTTCGAGGAGGCAAGCCGGCGGGCTCAGGCGCAGCGCCATTCCCTGGGCTACATCCTGCGCCGCGACCTCGGCATCAGCGACGAGCCGATCGGCCTGGCGCTGGAACGCCACTACGGGGTGCCCTTCATGGGCTACGACCCCACCGTCATCATGCCCGAGGCCGTCATGGCTCTCCTGAACCGCCCCTTCCTCGTGCGCCACCGCTGGGTCCCCGTGGCCGGCGATGACCAGCACGCGGTCATCCTCATCGACGACCCCACCGACAGCGCCCGCCTGCTGGACATCCAGCGCATCCTCGGCGGCCGGCAGTTCGACGTCATGGTCGGCCTCGAGGAGGACATCCTGCTGTACCTGGGGATCCAGCCGGTCGACGAGCCGCCCGAGCCCGAGGTGGTCATCCAGGACATCGAGCCGCCCGAGGCCGGCCTGGAGGACCTCCTCGGCCAGCTCGACCAGGAGGCCCTCCAACTGGCTGACGGCGCCACCCCGGATGCCCCGGAGAACGAGCTGACGGCCGAGACCGACGCGGCCATCATCCAGCTCGTCAACAAGCTCATCTCGGATGCCGTCATCCTGAAGGCCTCCGATATCCACATCGAGCCCCGCAAGGGCGACGAGCCGGGTGTGGTCAGGGTCCGCGTCGATGGCCTCTGCCGGGAGATCCTGAAGGTCCCCGCCAAGCACGTCCGCTACATCGTCTCGCGCGTCAAGATCATGTCCAAGATCGACATCGCCGAGTCGCGCCTGCCGCAGGATGGCAAGATCACCTGTCGCCTGCGCGGCATGCCGCTGGAGTTGCGCGTGGCGACGCTGCCGACCGTCGATGGCGAGAGTGTCATCATGCGCCTGCTGGCGGCCGGCAAGCCGATGGGCTTCGACCGGCTCAACCTGCGCGCGGCCAACGCCGCCGCCCTTGAGGCCATGATCGAACACCCGCACGGCATCGTCCTGGTGGTCGGCCCCACCGGCTCCGGCAAGACCACGACCCTGCACGCCCTGCTGGCCCGCATCAACACCCCCGACCGCAAGATCCTCACCGCCGAGGACCCGGTGGAGATCACCCAGCCCGGCCTGCAGCAGGTCCAGATCCGCTCCGCCATCGGGCTGACCTTCGCCCGCGCCCTGCGCTCATTCCTGCGCTGTGACCCGGATGTCATCCTCATCGGCGAGATGCGCGACCTGGAGACCGCCCACAGCGGTATCGAGGCCTCGCTGACCGGCCATCTGGTCTTCTCGACCCTGCACACCAACTCGGCGCCGGAGACCGTCACCCGACTCCTCGACATGGGCCTCGACCCGCTGAACTTCTCCGATGCCATCGTCGGCGTCGTCGCCCAGCGCCTGGTACGCACCCTCTGTCCGGACTGCAAAGAGAGCTACACGCCGACGCCGGAGGAGGTGCAGCGCCTGGTCCACGCCTACGGCGATGGGGCCTTCCCGGAGCTGCAGATCGACCCGGCGCAGGTGAGCCTCTGCCGGGCGAAGGGCTGCGAGGCCTGCGGCGGCACCGGCTACCGCGGCCGTACCGGCGTCCACGAGGTCCTCGTCGGCACCCGTGAGATGAAGAACCTGATCGTCACCCGGCCGGGTCCCGACCAGGTCCGCGTCCTGGCCGTCCAGCAGGGCATGCGGACCCTGCTCCAGGACGGCATCGCCAAGGTCTTCATGGGCCAGACCGACTACGAGCAGGTGCGCACCATCACCATGGCCTGAAGCGGGTTCATCCGGCACGTGCGTATGTCCTGGCGTGGAGCACGGTGGTCTCGAGAACGGGTAAGGTCATCGACGGAGACTGCCTTCCCATGCCCCAAGGGGGCTGCGTCCCAGAGCCCAGGGTTGCGGTACCTCCGCTACCCTGGGCTGGAGGACGCAATCCCGTTGGGATAGGGTAGCCGCCCGGCTCACCCGGATTACTCGCGAAGCGCGGATGCTTCGCTCACCATCCATTGGCGCCACCATGTATTGCGGCGCAAGTCTCGACGCGCGGCGCTTCAGAACCCGATTGCGTTGATCGTGACGTCGCAGCCGGGGTTGGCGTCCATGATGAGGAAGCGGTCGCCGACCTTGAAGTGCGCTGCGGCCTGCGGATCCGCCAGGGTCAGGGTCACGTCGCCCACCGCGTAGTAGGCCGGGCGCGCGGTGCCGATCTGGAACCACCTCTCGCGGTCGGCGGTGTAGAGGGCCTTGCCATCATAGAGGCGGTGGCAGTTGAACAGCTTCTCCAGGCTGTCCTTGGTGAAGACGCTGTCCGGGTTGACCTGATCGATCGTCCCGACGGCGCTCACGAACCCCGGTGCGTCGACGTGGACGAGCCAGGTGCCGTCGGCGTTCGCGGCGACGTCCCTGATCCTGAACGCCGCGTTCTTGATCCACTCCGGCCGGCTCAGCGTGAGGGTCTGGCCGGCGAGGGCCTTTCCGGTCGGCAGCGTGTCTGCGCTCTTCACGACCAGCGCGACCCGGTCGAAGTCAAGAGCGGCGACTGTTCCCCGGTACGCGCCGCGATTGGCGATCCGCTGCGTGCCGAAGTCAGCGCTGGTGCAGTTGACGTGCACGAGGTCGCCCGTGCCCGCGTCGGGCTGGGTGAGCACCGCGAGATTGCCCTGGAGGAGGTAGGTGCTGTCGCCGTCTTTGAAGCGGTAGAGCCGTTCCGGCCGCAGCGAGGAGAGCACGACGAAGCGGCCGGCGCTGGTCTCGACCTTCACTCCGGCCGGCAGGCCGTCGTCCATGTCGCCGACGAGGGGCAGGCCGGTCACGCGCCGTGTCTTCGGGGCGCCCTGTGCCGGCTCGAACGCGGCGCAGTACACACTCGTCTCCGAGCCCGTCGCGCTGCTGTCATCGCGGGCGATGATGTAGCGGTCCCACGGCGAGAGCCCGGGGGGGCCGTTGTGCTCGCCCTTGGCGAGGATCACCTGCCGCCCCGGCGCGCCGACCATCCACAGGTTCAGGCTCGTCCCTTTCTCGTCACCGACGCGCCATTGGCACGACCAGTCGGACGCGCCCTGGGTGAACTGCAGGTCCTTCAGATAGCTGTAGCCGCTCCGGCGATCCGGTTGCGCGTCGATGCTGTCGTACGGGCCCCTGCCGGTGTCCGCCATGAACGGCACCTCCGGCCCGGCGAGCGTACCGGGCCGCGGCTCCGGCGCCGGGTTGGCGCCCGGGTCGAGGCTGAAGTCGTCGCCCTTCCAGCCGCTCTGGCCGTGCCAGAGGTAGTCGCGCCGCGCGCCGCCCGTGACGCGGAAGATATCCACGAAGAAATGCGCCTCATCAGCGAGCGAGACCAGCACGGCGGTCCGGTGGTAGAGGGCGGTAGTCTCGTAGGCATTGGCGGCGTGCGCGGCGGTGGCCTTGACGTTGGGCGTATCGAGGTAGAGGTCGAGGCTCCCGGCCGAGCCGGAGCGCTGGTCCCGGCTGTCCACCACCACCGTGTTGTGCGTGGCGGCATGGCTGATCCACTCGGCGCGCTTGGGCGCCTGCAGGTTGTACGGGTAGCCATGGTCGGCCGAGAGGTCATAGCCCCACATGATCGGCTTGATCATCAACTGGCTGCGGTGCCCATGCCCGGCGCCGTTCTGCGTGAAGTTCAGCAACAGGTGCAGTTGCTGGGCGCTGCGGCCGGCGCTGCGCATGATCGAGAAGCCGATGTCGGTCATCAGCTCGGAGGGCTGGGGCTGCTCGCGCGGGTGATAGAACGGATAGCGCGCCCCGCCGGCGTCGCCCCATTCCGGCAGACGACCGGCGCTGTTGATGCGCGCCTCATAGCCGCGCACGGCCGCAAACAGCGGCCCGAGCACCTCGTCCACGTTCAGGCCCGCGGGGTACAGCGTCCGGCCTCGGAAGGCCGCCAGGTACTCGCCCTGCTGAAGATAGGACTTGTTGACCCCGATGGCGTAGCCGGTCGAGTCCTCGTAGTAGCGGCCGTCGCGGTAGACGCAGTTGGCCAGCAACTGCTTCAGGCCATAGCGGCCGTTGAGCGCCTCGTCCATGAGCAGGTCGTGGCGGAAGTGCACGGCCATCTCCATCATCAGGGCGAACTGCCAGGTACGCGAGTTGCCGCGGGCCAGCGGGATCGAGCGGTGCACGAACTCGTAGCCGCGCCCGAAGAAGTCGCGGTCGATGTGGTGCCTGATATCGGCGTAGTCGACGGCGCCATCGCCGTTGTAGTCACGGCCCTCGCGCTGCCGGAACCACTCCAGGACGGCCGCCTGTCCGTCGATGCCGCCGAACATCATGTCGTAGGCCTGAACGGCGTTGTGCAGGATGTTGCAGTCGAAGTTGTGGTCGTCGAGGTAGGCGCGGGCGGGGTAGGTATGCCAGGTGTAGAGGCTGTTGCCGGTCGGGTAGATATCCGCCATGCCGGCGAGGATGACCAGCGCCTTCCGCGCGTAGAGCGGATCACGAGTCAGCGCGTAGGCCCAGCCCAGGCACCAGATCGGCGCGCGCCCGAGCGGGCCGTCGAACTCGACCGGCTTCATGTACGGCGCCGAGACCAGGCAGCGGATCAGGAACAGACGGTACGCCGCCACGAAGGTGTAGCGGCCGGGATTGGGGAAGCCCCGGGGGCACTCCCAGCCATAGCCGTCATCCTCGATCATTACCTCGGCACCGGTCTCCGGGACCTTGACCTTCACCCCGGGCCCCCACTCCTCGCCACCGACGTCACACCGCCAGCAGTTGGGCCGGCCCCAGATGGGCTTGAGGGTGTGGATGCCGCCCAGATGGCGCGGGCAGCCGAGGGCGTAGTTGGGCACGAGCTGCCGCGGATTCTCGCCCGGGAGCATCGCGCGCAGGGCGTCGTCGCTCTTGCCGGCCCAGTAGTCGGCGATCTTCATCCACTCGTTCTGCCTGTACTTCCCGGGGTCGGCCTGGTAGTCGGCGTGCAGGCGGTCCGCCTCGTCCTGCTTCATCATCCCCTCGAAGGGTGACTGTTTGCGCAGGCTCATGAAGCGGTCGAGGGACTCCCGCACCGCCTCCGGCGGCGGATAGAAGGAATCATCCGCAGGCGGCGCCGCCGACTGCACGGCAACGGCCAGACACAGCACCGCAGAAACAGCGAGGGCGGGATGCCACGACATGGTGCACCTGAGCTGAGACGGAGTTGCCTTCCGGCGACGCGAAGCAAGGTAGCTCCGATC
>JAGVUW010000837.1 GCA_019136035.1 Verrucomicrobiota bacterium
GGCTACCGCTGCCTGACGCACAGCGCCATCGCCCTGATGGAGCTCCTGCAGCCGGGCAGCACCCTCCTGCCGCGCCCGCCCTGAGGACCTTCAGGGCTGCCGCTGGTCGAAGACGGTGCGGAAGACCCGCAGGATATTCCCGCCGATGAGTTTGCGGATGTCGTCGTCGGCGTAGCCGCGCTGCACCAGTCCGAGGGTGAACATCGGCCAGTTGGTCCAGGCCAGGCTCTGGATCATGTGGGGCTGGCGCCAGTGCGGGTCGAAGAGCGGGTCGCCGTCGCCCCAGAAGTTGGCCCAGTTCTGGCGCCCGCGCGGCCGCGGCGGGACCTTCGCAGCCTCGGCGGCGCTGCGGGTCGAGGTATAGCCCGAGTCGGTGCCGATGGCGACGTGGTCGACGCCGACGCGCCGGACCAGGTCATCGATGTGGTCGAGCATGGCGCGGATATCGCCGCTGAGGCCGAGGAAGGCCGGCACGCAGCAGACGCCGATCAGGCCGCCGGTGTCGGCGATGGCCCTGATGACCTCGGGGTTCTTGCAGCGCCGGTGGCCGCTCAGGGCCTGGCTGCCGGTGTGGCTGGCGACGATCGGGAGTGCCGAGGCCTTGGCGGCCTCGAGCGAGGTGCGCTGGCCGCAGTGCGCCACGTCCACCATGACGCCGACCCGGTTCATCTCGGCCACCACGCCGCGGCCGAAGTCGCTCAGGCCGGCATCGGCGCTCTCCATGCAGCCGTCGCCGATCATGTTGCGGCGGTTGTAGGTGAGGTGCATCATGCGGGCGCCGAGCTGGAAGAAGACCCGGATGAAGCTCATCTCCTCCTCGGCCGAGTTCCAGAGCTCCGGCAGCGGCGTCTCGCAGAAGGTCTCGACGATGCAATGCCGGCTGGCCTGCTTGGCCGCCGTGATGTCGTCGGGCGTCGCGGCGCGCCGGTAGCGTTCCTGCAGGAGGTCGGCGGTGTAGAGGGGGTGAGCGTAGAGGCGCACGGCACGCGGCAGGCATTGCCGGATGTCGCCCGAGCTGTGGAAGACGGCCGTCACCCCGGCGGCCTCCCAGGCGGTGAAGAACTCGGCGCGTTCGGCCGGGTCGGTGGCGCAGCGCGTGTAGCTCATCTCTTCGGCCAGCGCCGCCACCTCGGCCGGCGAGGCATCCGCCTCCACCACCGCCTTCAGCGCCTCGCCGTCGACCGCGGCGCGCGGGATGGCGCCGTAGGTGTCGATGACGAGGGCCTCGGCGTGGAGCTCGCGGGCGTGCGCGACCTCCTTCGCCGAGGGCTTGAGGAGGTCCAGGGCTGCCGACCGTGCTGCCTGAATCGACTCGTTCATGGCACTGCCTCTTCCGATGTTGCCGGCCCCGCCGCCGCCCGTGTGGCGACGGCGTGAGGCGGCCTGTGGACGCGGTGGATGTGGGTGGATGGGGTTCCCTATGATGGGGTTCCCTATGGCCTGGGTGGCGCCGGGTCGGGCGTTGCCGCGGCGGCCGGCAGCGGGGCGCTCCAGAGGTGTGAGTTGCAGGCGACGTAGAGGCGTCCGGTGGTGATGGCGGTGCCGGCGGTGATGCCGTCCGGCGGGGCTTCGGCGACCGCCTCCAGGGCGAAACCCGCCGCCGCCGGCGCCACGCGCACGATGCCCTTGGTCATCACGATATAGACGAAGCCGTCGGGGCCGAGGGCCATGCCATTGACGGTGCGTCGGCCGTAGGCGCTGAGGTCGGCGCTATGCACGACGCGGCGCTGTGCCGGATCGAAGACGACGAGGCCGTCGGCGACGGCGTAGACCATGCCATCGCGGCCGCGGCAGAGCAGGCCGATCTCGGTGGCACCCGGCGCTACGGCCTCGCGGAAGACGACGGCCTTGCGCTGCCAGTCGAGGATGATCAGCAGGGCCTCCGACGCGACCCGGTTGCTGCCATGGCCGCCGGCGGTGCTGGTGGCGCAGACCAGGTCGCCGTTGTCGAGGGCGACCATGGCCATGATGCACTGGTTCGGCACGAGCTGCTCATGCGTGAGCAGGGTGTTCTCGCCGGTCTCGAGGTTGTGGATGC
>JAGVUW010000104.1 GCA_019136035.1 Verrucomicrobiota bacterium
CTCCTGACCGTCGACTGCGGCATCACCAGCTACGACGCCATCCGCGCCGCGCGCGACCACGGCCTCGACATCATCGTCACCGACCACCACATGCCGGGCAATGAGCCGCTGGCGGCGCATACCATCGTCGACCCGAAGCTGCCCGGAGCGCCGGCGACCATCCAGGACCTGGCCGGCGTCGGAGTCGCCTTCAAGGTCTGCCACGCCTTCGTCAAGTATGGCCGCCAGAATGGCTTCGGCGGTGAGGACACCGACCTGAAGCAGGGCCTGGACCTGGTCGCTCTGGGGACCGTGGCCGACATCGTGCCGCTCCTCCATGAGAACCGCCTGCTGGTCCGGCATGGCCTCGATGTGCTGGCCCGCCAGCAGCGTCCGGGCATCCACGCCCTCTGTGAGATCGCCAACATCCGCGACGAGCTCAGCACGGCCGACATCACCTACCGCCTGGCGCCGCGGCTCAACGCCACCGGCCGCATGGGCGACCCGATCGACAGCCTCCGGCTCCTCGAGTCCGACAGCATGGTCTCGGCCTTCACCCTCGCCCGCAGCCTCGACGAACACAACCGCCAGCGCCAGCTCATCGAGGAGGAGGTCGTCCAGAGTGCCGATGCCCAGATCGCGGCCCTCTACGACCTGAGCAGGAACCGCGCCATCGTCGTCTGGAACGAGTCATGGCACCAGGGCGTCGTCGGCATCGTCGCCTCGCGTCTGACCCGGCGCTACCACCGCCCGTCGGTGGTCCTGACCCGCGATGCCAACGGCCAGTACACCGGCTCGGCGCGCAGCATCCGCCGCGTCAACCTCGTCGAACTCCTCGAGCACTGCCGCGGCTCGCTGGTGCGCTACGGCGGCCACGCCATGGCGGCCGGGCTGTCCCTGGAGCCGGCGATGCTGACGGGCTTCTGCCAGGAATTCGAGAATGCCGTCAGCCAGATCCTCGGCGCCGACGCCATGCGGCCGCTCCTTGACATCGCCGGCGAGGTCCAGTTCGACGAACTGAATGGCCGGTTCTTCGAGGAGCTGAGTCTCCTGCAGCCCTTCGGCCACAGCAACCCGGAGCCGGTCTTCATCACCCGCCAGGTCACCCCCGAGCGCTGCAGCCGCATCGGCGCCGAGCGCCTGCACACGCGCGGGCAGTTGCGCGACGCCTCGGGCGTGCGCCTGCCGTTCATCGCCTTCGGGCGGACCCCGGAGGCGATGCCCGAGCCGCCCTGGGATGTGGTCTACACGCCGCAGATGAACCGCTACAACGGCGCGGAGTACCCGCAACTGCGGCTCCTGGATGTCCACCGCGCCGAGGGCTGACGGGCTCAGGCGCCGCACCAGTCGGGCGCACACGGCAATCGGAGCGTCCGTCACTGGCAGGCAACGGCCAGCGGAGGAAGATCCGTCAGTGCGGGTCGACCGGCCAGCCGCCGGAGCCGTGCAGGTTGTTAAGGACGTACCACTCGGTGGACTTGAAGCCCTGCACGTGGCCATCGCCGAAGAGGACATTCCCATAGCCGTCGTGATTGGCGGTGGCGATGCGGTCGGCCATGAGGCCGGTGTCAGCGCGGCAGGTCCCCTCGGTGAAGCCGGCCTTGTAGAGGTAATCGAGGTGCGCATCGGCGAGCGCCGGGCCGGGGCCTGGCTTGGTCTTGCTGCTGGGGCAGAGGAAGATCTGCAGGGTCCGCACGGTGCCGAGGTCGACGAGTTTCTGCAGGCCGGCGGCGTTGTCGCCGTCGGGGAAGACCTCATCGAAGTCATCGGCATACGAGCGCACCGCCAGGCCGATGTGATTCAGGTGTGAGGCACAGGCGGCGCGGCGGGTCTTCTCACGGGCCGCCGACAGGGCCGGCAGGAGCATCCCCGCCAGAATCGCGATGATGGCGATCACGACGAGCAGCTCGATGAGGGTGAAGCCCTCGACGCGGCGGCGAGACCGTGATGCTGGCGGGTACGTCATGGGACACAGATCCTCCGGGCTGGGCTCCTCGACACGGCATTCTCTCCGATCCTCGTCGAAGGGTAGTCTACCCACAGGCCGCGCTGCAGACAAGCGCTAATCTGCGCAAAGCGCGCGGCCGCCAGGCCGTCGAAGCGGGGGCGCACCCCCGTCAGGCGCCCGGGCGCGCCGGCGGGAGGTGCTCCAGGCAGAGCGCCGCCATGCGCGCGGCCGCGTCCGGCATGGCCAGCGTGCGGATGGCGCGGGCCTGCGCCGCGTAGGGCTCCGGATCGGCCAGCCAGCCCTGGAGGATCTCAGCGAGGCCGGCGGGGGTGGCCTCGCGCTGCGGCCAGTGCCGGATGGCCTGACGCGCCGCCAGAACGCGGGCATTGGCGGTCTGGTGGTCCTCGGCGGCCGTGGGCAGCGGCATCACGATGGCGGCCTTGCCGAACAGCGCCAGCTCGCAGAGGCTCGAGGCGCCGCCGCGGCAGAGAACCAGATCAGCGGCGAGGTAGGCATGCTGGATGTCGGCCTCAGACCGGCGCACCCAGGCCGTCAGACCGGCGGCGCGGTAGGCCTCGACCAGCGCCGCGTTGTCGTCGGTGCCGGTCAGGTGCAGCACCTGCACGCGATCGGCCAGGGCGGCGAGGAGCGGGGCCGTCTGCCGCAGCAGGTCGTTGATGAAACGGGCGCCCTGACTCCCGCCGAAGACCAGCAGGGTGCGCCGCGAACGGCTCAGACCCGCCGCCGATGCGAAGGCCTCCGGCCAGGCGCCGACGCGGGCCGCCTCCACCAGCGCCGCGCGCAGGGGCATCCCGGTGGTCACCGTCGGGCAGTGCACCGGGCAGCCCTCGACCAGGGGCAGTGAGAGCCCGGCGCAGCGAGCCCAGCGTGAGGCGGCGCGGTTGGCGCGGCCCATCCAGGCGTTGCCCTCGTGCAGGACCAGCGGCACGCCCTCGCGCCGGGCCGCCAGGCAGGCCGGCACCGCCGCGAAGCTGCCCATGCCCAGAAGCACCTCCGGCTTCAGGGAACGGACCTCACGCCGGGCCGCACGCACCGCCGACGCGGCACGCCACGGAAAGGCCAGCGCACTGAGGACACCGTCCGGCACCCGGAACGACGGCACCTCGATCGCGGCGAGGCCCTCGGCCGAGGCCAGGGCCCGCTGCGCTGCGGCGTGGCGGCCGGCAACCAGGAGGGTCACCTCGGCATCACGGCACTGCAGCTCACGGGCAATGGCAAGGGTCGGGTAGAAGTGCCCACCGGTGCCGCCGCTGGCAATGGCGATTCGCGCTGTCACTGTGTTCATCCCCTGGCGCTCGAGCCAAGACCGTCGCGGGTCCGTTCGAGCGCCTTCAGAGTCTTTGCGACGGTCGGGTAATCACGGAAGAGGAAGCCGCGCTGCTGGAAGCACGCGGCCTGATCCAAGGCCGCGGCGACCGCCTCATCGCGGGCCAGGACCTGGTCCACCCCCAGAATCAGGGGCTCCTCCGGCCGCCGTGACAGCCACTGCAGGCGGTCCAGCAGCGGCCCGGCGTGCCAGCGGTGGAAGAGCTCCAGATGCAGTACCGTGCCGTCGCCATGACGGAAACTCAAATCCGGGAAGATCATTTCCTGTCCGGAGCCGCGCAGGAAGGGCGTCTCGCCGGTGACCTGCCAATCGCGGACCGTCTCGCGGAAGTGCCGGTGGAACAGCCGAATCTCCTCGGGGACATAGGCGCTGAAGTGCCGGTAGTGCGAGACCAGCCCGGCGCTCTGGTCGAGCCGCAGCCGCCGTGGCCGGCCCTGCCACTCGACCTCGGTCTCCAGACTCCACCTCTCCAAAGCGCAGAGGGCCGGGAAGAACGACGCCAACTGCAGTCCGTAGCGCCGGGTCTCGGCCAGGATGCTGATCGGACCGTCGACATGGAGACGCCACGCCGGCGGCTCCGGGGCGGCCGCCACCGGCGTCAGGCGTGCCAGGAGCCTGAAGAACCGCAGGTACTTCAGCAGCCGCCTGAGCCGCGATGGCTCGGCGGTGCCGATGACGGCCTCGAGGTGGGTCGAACGCAGCAGGAGAGCCTGCACCAGCGCGACGTTGTAACGCTCCAGGAGCTGCCGCGGGGAGAGGTCTCGGAAGTGCCGCAGGCGCTCGTTTTCCGGCAGATCGGCATAGAGGTCGTCGTCGGGGCCGCCCGTGCCCCCCGCCGCCGTCGCCATCACCGCGGCGCGGTAGGCCTCCAGATCGGCCGGCGGCCCGCCGCGGAGCACCGCCCCCGCGGCGCGGAAGACCGCGACGCGACGCGCCTCGTAGTCCATCTCCGCCGGGGCGGCGAACTCGCAGCGGTCGGCGAGGAGCTTGTCCAGGCCGCGACACAGGACGGCATCCGGCGAGGTCGCCGCGATGCCGGCGGTGGCGTCCTCGATCTCGCCGCGCGTCGGCGCCGGCGAGGCGCGGTACACCGCCAGGAGGCGGGCCGCCTCGTGCTGCAGGACGTCCTGGTCCGGGTCGACAAAGCGCGGCCGGAGCTGGCCGCCGTCAAGACGGCAGCGTATGAGTTCTTTGGTAAGCACGGTGCTGTCGACGTCGCTCGCTTACATACGACTCGCTGGTCCCGGCGCTGACCAGCTCATAGAGGACGGCCTGCTTGCCCGCCTGCGGCCGCAGGATGCGCCCCAGACGCTGGACATGCTCGCGGACACTGGCCGAGCCGGAGACGACAATCCCGACACTGGCTTCGGGGACGTCGACACCCTCGTTCAGGACCCGGCTGGTGACCAGGATCGGGTACTCGCCGCTGCGGAAGGCATCGAGGGTCTGGCGGCGCTCGGGCAGGCGGGTGTGGTGCGTCAGCACCGGCAGCAGGAAGCGCCGGCCGATCTCGTAGGCGGTGGCGTTGTCGGCGGTGAAGACCAGGAGGCGCTCGTCGGCATGGCGCCGGAAGAGGTCCCAGAGGATGCGGTACTTGGCGCGGCTGCCGCGGGCCAGCCGGCGCTGTTCGAGGTAGGCATCGAGGGCGGCGCGACCGTCGGGATGGCGCGCGCACAGGGCGATGAAACGACCCCAGCCGCGGGGGTCGCCGAGGCGGATCTGGTTCTGGCGCACAAAGGCGGTGTAGACGGCACGGTGACGCTGGTAGAGCGCCTGTTCGTCGGCCTCGAGGTCGACCTCGAGGCGCACCGTGCGGTACGGCGCCAGGACGCGCCCGCGCAGTTCGTCGATGTCACGCCGGTAGCAGATCGGCCCGAGCAGGTCGTCAAGCAGGCGGTCGCTGCCGTCGTCGCGCTCCGGCGTCGCACTCAGGCCCAGACGGAACGGCGCAATGCACAGACGCGCGAGCTGCTGCGTCGACGAACTCGGCAGGTGGTGGCATTCATCGACCACCAGGAGGCCGAAACGATTGCCGTGGAACTCCATGGTCAGCACCGCCGAGTCGTAGGTCGCCACCGTGATGGCCTCGACACGCCGTTCGCCGCCGCCGAGGATGCCGACGGTGACGCCAAAGGCAGCCTCGAGCTGGCGGGCCCACTGCGCCACCAGGTCGAGGGTCGGCACCACCACCAGGGTCGGACGCTGCGTCCGCGCCATGGCGCGCTGCGCCACCAGCGACTTGCCGGCGCCGGTGGGCAGGACCACCACGCCGCGACGGCCCTGGCCCTGCCAGGCCTCCAGCGCCGCCACCTGGTAGTCGCGCGGCTCCCGCGTATCGGCCAGCACCAGCGACAGCGGCTGGAAGGCGCGGGCGCGGTCGAGGTAGGGCACCCCCGCACCATGCAGCGCCAGGATGATCGGGCCGTAGGCCATGCCCTCGGCACGCCAGCCCTGGACACGGTCGTCCGGACGACACCACGGCCGCGCCGGCGCCATCTCCGCCTCCGGGCCATGCACCAGCAGGGTGCCATACTGGAAGTCCACCGTCACCATGCCCGCGCAGTATATCGCCGCACGACGCCGGCGCCAGCCCGGGAGCCACCGCCGCCCGCGACAGGGCGGCCCCCCTATGACGCGCAACGACACGCGGTCCGCGATTTGGCCAGAGCGCCATCTCATGGTAGAGTAGCCGTTACCCGTGAGTGACTACGACCCGCCGGTGCGGCCGTGGCGTGGAGTCGCGGCGTCGGACGCAGCCTGGCGGGATGGAGAACGCCCGGGCCTCGTGGCCTGGAAGACTGTGGAGAAGCCCATGAACGCAGGCAACCTCGAATCGCGGTCCCCGGTGGCGGTTGGACTGGCTCGTCAGGCGACCGGCTGGCGCGGCTCACAGCCGGGGAACAGGCACGTGACGCGTCCGCAGGCGTTCACGCTGATTGAACTCCTGGTGGTGATCGCTATCATCGCCATCCTGGCCAGCATGCTCCTCCCGGCCCTGTCCCAGGCCCGCGAACAGGCCCGCAAGGTCAGTTGCGTCAACAACATGAAGCAGCTCGGCCTCTGCTTCAGCATGTACGTCGATGACAATGTCGAGTTCTTCCCCTGCCACCCCGTCGCCGGCGTCAACAACGCCGAGCCCTGAACCAAGACCCTGCTCCGGAACGGCTACCTGAGCACCTCGGATGTCCTGCTCTGCGCCGGCTGGACCTCCGACTACGAGGCCGGCATCCGCGCCGCCGATCTGGCCGGCACCTACCTGAACTACCCCGACTACGGCTATAACTACTCGTGGATCTCCAGCACCCGCCGCATGCCGGGCCAGACCGACTACAGCGTCCCGGCGAAGCAGTCGCAGATTGCCAAGCCCTCCGCGACCATCCTGCTGGCCGATGACTGGCACAGCAACCAGGCCGCCGGACGGCCCCTCGGCGTCTACTTCCTGCGCGACTACTACTACGTCGGCTCGAGCGGCGGCGGCATGGTCGACCCGCGCCACCGCGGTGCCGCCAATGTGACATGGGCGGACGGGCATGTGCAGAGCTGCACGACCCGGGTCGGCGGCAGCACCCCCTACTCCTCTACCAACAACGCCTACCTCTTCTTCCCCTTCCAGTACGGTACCACCATCGACCACGCGCTCAATAACTTCGACCTGTACTGAGGCGAGGTTGCCGGGCGGGGCGCCGCAGGGACTCGGGATCGTGCC
>JAGVUW010000084.1 GCA_019136035.1 Verrucomicrobiota bacterium
CAACGGCCTCGCCTGGGCGGTCCAGAGCGAGTTCTCGACCATCGCACCCGGCTGGGCGCGTTTTGGCGCCGACGGCGCCGCGCTGACCACGCCCGAGTACCGCGTCGAGCGCACCATCGAAGCGCGCGCCGATCACCTCCTCGTCACCGACCGGATCAGCAACACCAGCGCCGAGGACCAGCCGGTGATGGTCCGTCACAGCCTCGACGCCGGCCCGACGCTGAAGGCAGTCCACATTGCCGGCAACCCGATCGCCATGCCGCGCTACCGGGTCGACGAGGGCGCCCACCCGGCGGCGGTGGCCCTCTGCGAGCAGGCCGGCGTCGGGCTGCTCTCGGAAGACGACATCATGCGCGCTCAGGCGGTGCTCTTCCGCGATGGCTCGCGCATCGGGATCCACAACGACCGCCTCGTTGTCGCTCAGGGCCGCACCCTGGCCCTGCAGTTCGCCATCTACCCGCTCGAGAAACCGGATGGGTACCTTTTCATCAACCGCGTGCGGCACAACTGGAACACCAACTTCACCATCGATGGCAGCTTTGCCTTCATGCAGCAGCGCAAGCCGGTCGCGACGATGGATGACGAGGCGTTCCTGAAGCACCTCACCGGCAAGTCGGCGCGGTTCATCTGCAGCTCGATGGGGTATTACAAGGGCACCTGGGCCCACGGCACGGCCTTCCGCCACACCGACCCCAGCGGCGAGAACATCCTCTTCGCGCGCGCCCGCCGCCTCACTCCCGACGTGCGTACCTTCCTCTACTTCCACTGCTACATCTCGGTGCATGAAGACGACGCGACGACCTACGCCGACGCCAGGCTGCTTCGTCCCGACGGCACCCAGGCCGACTACCGCGACGCCCGCTACCCGATCTTCGTGCCCCGGCCCGGCAGCGCCTTCGCGGCCGAGCAGGATGCCCTCATCGACCTGCGCTTCAAGCTCCTCGACCTCGATGGCATCTACTGGGACGAGATCGAGTACAGCGCCTATGAGTACGACTACAGCGACCAGTGGGACGGTGTCTCGGCGCTGATCGACCCGCAGACGCACCGCATCACCCGCCGCATCGCCAATGTCACCCTCGCCACGCAGCCCTGGCGCCTGGCCCTGGCACAGCGTCTCCTGAAACGCGGCCTCCTCATCGGCAATGGGGCACCGCGGACGCGGACCTTCAGCGAACTGCACTTCCCGCGCTTCATCGAGACCGCCTCGATCACCAACCTGACCCGCGGTCAGCTCTACACCCCGATCGCCCTGGGCGACCACCTGACCGAGCGCACCCCCGAGGACTGCTACCGCAACATGCTGGCGGCGCTGGACTTCGGGGGTGTCTACTACTGGTACAGCGACCAGATTGTGGCGACGGAGCCGACCCTGACTGCGGTGATGTTCCCGGTCACGCCGATCGCCCTGGGACCCGGCTACATGATCGCCCAGGAGCGCATTCTGACGAACCGCAGCGGCCTCTTCGGGTGGGGCGACGCGAGCCATTTTGAGGCGGCGGTCTTCGATGAGAGGGGCCGCCGCACCGAGGCGGTGGCCATCCCGCGAGTGGAGAAGGACGGCCGGGCCTACGCCGAGGTGCGCATCCCGCAGGGCTATGGCGTGGCGCTGATCCGGCGCTGAGTGTCGGGGTGCGGTATGGGAGACAGCGTGGTGTCGGCGGCGGTCGCCGGGACGGTCCCCGGGACGTCCGGGGAGCCGCCGGCGGCTCGATCCAGGGCGGATCCGGGCCCTATCCAGAGCAACAGGTGCCGTTCCAGCCCGAGGGCTTCAGCATGCTCAGATGCCTTGTCATCAGCGTCCTCATCGCGGTGGCGTATGCCGGTGCCGCCGAGAACATCGCTCTGGGCCGCCCGTACCGCCTGAGCCAGGGGCCCGAGCTGCGATCGCCGCGGGCCGACAGCGCCGGCCCGGAGGGCTTCGTCGAAAACGCGTTCTACCGTGGCGAGCTCAGCGACGGCCGGAGGCGCGCCGAGGGCGGCGGCCATGAGGTGGCCTGGCAGATCCGCCGCGAGCCCATCCTGATCGACATCGACCTCGGGGCGCCGGCGGTCATCGACGCGGTGGCGTTGTCGCCGGTGGTGGTCCGGCGCGAGGGCGGCACCCAGCAGGTGTCGCGGCTGGACGTGTCCATCCGCGGCCCGGGCTTCCCTTACGACGCCTGGGTCCAGGTCGGGCAGTGGCGTCCCGCGGATGAGAATGCATCGCCATCGCCGGTCCGCGTCGAGCTCGCGCCGGTGACCGCGACGCAGGTCCGCATCGCGGTCCATGGCAAGGCGTGGGCGGGCCTCTACCTCGACGAGATCGATGTCCAGCGCAGCGCGCGATCGGCGGTGGCAATCCTGCCGGTTGAGGATGTCACCCTGGAAGCCGAGGGGTGCCTGCCCGCCGCAGCGGTGGCGCATGCCGAGGCTTCGGGCGGGCAGGCGGTGCGTTTGTCGCCCGAGAGCGCGCCGGTGTCGGTGCGTCTGGCCCTGCCGGCGGGTGTGTACAGCCTGCGGTTGCGCTCGCGGGCCGTGCAGCAGGACACCTACAGCGAATTGATGCCGCAGGCGGCCGGTGTGGATCTGCGGCCGCAGCCGGTGACCAACGACCTCTTCACCTGGCAGCGGTCGCACTTCACGCATGCACAGGACGGCGAGGTCGAGATCCGGCTGGCCTGTCGCGAGGGCGCCGGGCTGCTCCTGGATGCCATTCGCATCGAGCGCACCGGCCTGAACGAGCCCATCGGCCGGCTGAAGGACTTCCCGCGCGACACGGTCCTGGTTCGCGACGGCGCGGCGCGCTGTCTCATCGCGGCCGGGGATGGCGGGCGTTACCGTGACCTGGCGGCGGCGCTGGCGGCGGAGCTGAAGCGCCGCGGCGGTGCCGACGTCACGGTGCGGGATGCGGAGACGATTGGTGAGGTCGACCTGCGCAGCCTGCAGATCATCGCGCTGGGCGCCGCGGCGAGCAACATCGCCATGCTCAAGGCGCGTCCCGGCGGCTGGGGCGTGGTGCCGGCGCCGCCGGAGGACGGCACGCCGATGGTCTACGTGGCCGTGGACGTGCGCGGCACCGGCACCAACATGGTCATGCTCGGGGGTGTCGACGAGGCGCAGGTCCAGGCCAGCGTGGATGCCTTCCTGGCGCACCTGCAGCCCGCGCCCGTGCTGCATCTGCCCTGGGTCCACCTGCCGCCCCCGGCCGTGGATGACCGCGATGCCTTCCGCGAACGCGCCGTCGCCAGCGGGAAGCTCCTGCGGCAGGGCGCGATACGGTCTATCCTCAAAGACGCCAAGTACTACGACGACGCGGCCTTCTCGATGTACATGCACCGCTACTGGGAGTACCTCGACTCGGCGGATGTCCTGGCGCGGTCGTCGTACCACGGCGCTCTCGACATGGAGTTCCACAAGCTCCTGCCGCAGTTCGAGCACCGCGAGCACAATCCCGCCTTCAGCTCCGCCGAACACCTGGCCCTGACGCACCTCATGTGGAATCTCAACGAACTGAACGCCGGCCTCTTCGCCAAGTGGTGGGGCCTCCTCGAGGCCACCGACGCCGAGGACATGACCCGGCTCATCCGGGAGCGCCCCCCGGCGATCACCTGGAACCACCAGACCTTCCCCGCCCTCGGACTGCTCTTCGGCGCGGACTACTTCGGGCGGCACTACGACCTGCGCGTTGCGCACCAGCGCCGCCAGTGGGTCGAGAGTCTGATGCACGGCCAGCTCGTCGCCGCCAAGCCGATGTGCGACTGCTGGGGCTACCAGGATATCACCATCGCGCACACCGCCTACCTGGCCTCGCTGCTCGGGCGCTGGGACTACTACGAGCGCTGGCCGCTGCACCAGTTCCTGCGCCTGCGCCTGGCGGTCCACGACAACCTCGGCGCCGGGGTCGGCTATGGCGATGTCGGCGGCTACGGCGCCCCGGTCGAGGGCGACCCGCGCGACTCGATGAGCAGCCTGGCCAGTGTCACCGGCGGCCGCATCGACCTGCGGCGGGTCACGCTGGAGGAGGTCGAGGGCCTCTACGTCCATCCGGTCGAGCCGCTCTGGTATGCCCAGTTCGGCCAGCGCAGCGGCACCCCCATCGGGAAGGCCTTCGACAAGATCACCATGCGCCAGAGCCATGACCCGCGGCGCGCCTACCTCCTCCTCGACGGCCTCTCGGGCGGCAACCACGGCCACTGGGACGGGAATACCATCCTGCGCTTCACCGCCAATGGCCGCATGTGGCTCTGCGAGGGCGATTACCTCAAGGGCGATATGAAGGAGCACAACGGCCTCACGCTGACGCGCGACGCCAGGACCGCCGAGCCCGACCGCATTGTGGTCCTGCGCGACCAGTACCTGGACGACGAGTGGGGCCTCGTCATCACCCGTACCGCCGACTACGCCGGCACTGACTGGGACCGGCACCTGCTCTGGCATCGGCCCTCGGATACCTTCCTGATGCAGGACCGCGTCACGGCACGACTGCCCGGCCACATCGACGCCAGCGTGCGCTTCCGCTCTCTCGGCACGGCCCGCCTGGAGGGCCGCGTCTGGCAGGTCGAGCAGACGGGCGGCGAGCGCTTCACCCTCCACGCCTCCGGCAGCGGCCGTATCCTCACGGGGACGGCCCCGGAAGACGCCAAGAACTGGTCCGGGTACGCCTTTGCCGAGCCGACGCCGCAGCTCCTCCGCCACCGCCAGTCGCGGCCCCTGGCGAGCGGCGAGGCGATGCTCTTCTCGCATGTCTTCTACGCCGCCGGGCCGGAGGCGCCGCCGCGCCTGCAGGCGCAGTCGATCGAGGGCGCCGGGGTGGTGACCACGGGCGACCTCGAGGTCGCGGTGCTGGCCGGCCCGGAGGTCGCCGTCGGTGACCTCGTGATGAGCGCCGCGCAGGCGATCCTCACCCCGACCCGGCCGGTGCTGGTGTCCCTGCGGCGCCTCGAGTGCCCCGGGCTGATCCTGACGGCCTCGTCGCCGGTGACCCTCTCGATCGATGCTGCGGCGCGCCAGGCCGCGACCCGCGCCGACGCGGCGGCGGTCCTGTTGGTGCAGTGCGGCGAGGCGCAGCGGCGGTACCGCATTGCCGCCGGGCAGGGCACCCTCGACGGGCCTCCCGAGGATCTCATCAGCGGCCTGGAGCGCCTTCGCCAGGCCCTCGTCGCCCAGTCGGCCGCCGCGCCGTCGGGGGGTCCCGCCAGTGCGGCGGCGCCGGCGCATCATGTCACGGCGTCGGCCCAGGTCGCCCTGGCGGCGCCGGCCGCCAGCCTGGCACTGGCGCGCTTCGGCCAGCCGCCCGTCCGCCATGCCCTGGTCGGGGATGCCGATGGCGCTCTGGCGGCAGTCCGGGAGGATGGTACCATCGCCTGGCAGCAGCGCTTCGGCGGGCGCATCAACGCGATCGCCGCGGGCGATCTCGATGGCGATGCCCAGGACGAGATCGCCATCGGCGTCGAGGATAGCCACCTCTACCTGCTCAATGCTGATGGCACCACGCGCTGGAAGCGCTTCTTCGAGGCCTACCGTGCCTCCGGCGGCATCGAGGGCCATCCGCGCGTTGTGATGATGGCCGATTTCGAGGGCGACGGGACTCCGGAGGTGGCCGTGGGCTGCGCCAACAGCACCTTCTACGTCCTCGACGCCGCCGGTGAGCCGAAACGCAGCGCCACCGGGCCCTGGACCGTCGTCACCCAGCACAAGGCCTGCGGCATCAGCGCGGCCGACATGACTGGCGACGGCCTCCTCGAGCTGCTCTGCGGCTATACCTACCAGGGGCGCATGATGGCCGACTTCTCGCGCTCTGGCTACGACCGCTTCAGCACCCTCGCCGGGACCCACGGCGGCAGCGAGGCGATCACCGCGGCGGACTTCGATGGCGATGGCAAGGCGGAGGCGGTCTTTGCCGACCGTGATGGCAAGGTGACCCTGGCCAAGCCTTACGCGAAGCAGCGCGGGCCGGCCACGATCGTCTGGCAGGCCTACATCGGCGACGACGCCCACACCCGCGCCGTCGCCGCCGATCTCACCGACGACGGCCGGCCCGAGCTGGTCCTCGCCTCCGACAGCGGCTTCGTCGCCGCCCTCGACGCCGAGGGCGAGATGCTCTGGATCCGCCACGCCGAGGACGCGGTCAGCGATGCGGCCGTGCTCAGCGGCGGCGGGCGGCCAGGCCTGGTGCTGCGCTCGTCTGCCGATGGCACCGTGGCGGCCTACGGCCCCGATGGCGCTCCGCGCGCCCTCTGGCGAACCGACAGCCCGGTCCTCAGAATCGCCGCCGTCCGCGCCGAGGCGTCGGACCTCGCCTGGGCCCTGGAGGAGCGCCGCCTGACCCTCCTGAAGGTCGAGGGTGATTGACCCGGCGCCGGGCCGCCGCGCCGGCGTCCCGGCTATGAACGCCCCTCTGCGCCCTCCGCGGTGGAAAACAAGACATCATAACGACTGGATGCTGGCAGGCCAGATGCGTACGGCACCGGCGGGGCTTTCGCGGCACCGGTGAGGCGCAGACAGGCCGGCCCAGACAGGCATTTACCGCAGAGGACTCAGAGGAGCGCAGAGGATGGGAGCCGATGAGGGAAGCGGGGCTGTTGTCGATGCGGCCATAGAGTTGCCTGCGTAAGGCCAATCGGCTATGAACGCCCCTCCGCGTCCTCAGCGGTGGAACAACGACCCCCTGCCGCGGTTCGTCAGGACTCTTCCTATGGCGTCAGGCCGGTCATCGACCGCGCGCCGCTCGGTGACTGCCTGCCGTTCGACGACCAGTCGAGCGCGTTCGGCGAACTCAGACGTGGCTTCGGGAATCGCGTCGCTCAACGAGGCATGACGTGCAGGGACACCTTAGATTCCACATACAGGCAAGTAAGCTGCACACAGCCCCGTTGAACTGGCAAAGGCTGACCCTGCTCGGATGCGAACACTCGTATACACCGTCTTGCTCCTGCTCCTGTCCGGCATTGTCGTGAGCTATGTGCTGAC
>JAGVUW010000150.1 GCA_019136035.1 Verrucomicrobiota bacterium
GTGCCGCAGATGCGACTGCCGGATGGTGTATGTGGCGGTCGCGGTGGTCATGACGCCCCCCCAGGCACCTGCCCAGTGCTCATGTTCAGCCAGTCGACATACCGGCCCCATGCTCCGTCCTCTGCCGCCTTGCCGCGGTTGACCCGCATGAGTTCCAGCTTGGAGTCCCTCTTGGCTTTGGGCCACGGGGAGTCAAGCAGCGCCTTCGCGTAGGCTTCCTCGGCTGCGACGGCTTCCTCGGGGATGGCGGTGCCGATGCACTCACCGGGCTCAGCATCATCGAGCCGCTCGCACACGACGCCCGGCATCTCCGAGTCCGGGTCGGCTTCCACTACTCCGGGGTACAGGTCCTGTGGCTTGGCCTCGTCGAGCATGGGCTGGGTCGCCATGTCCGGGGGGAGCAGGAACGACTCCAAGGCATTGGCGGCGGCCATGCGCAGATCGGCCGGACGGTAGCCGGGCAGAAGGTCGAGCTTCCACTGATAGGCGGTCGACGCCTTGCCGTCGTGCATGGCCTGGAAGGGGTCGATCTTCACCTTGAACGGGATACCCGCGTACTGGCCCGCCGTGAGACCGGGCAGCGCGGAGAGGAACCAACGGATGTTCTTGATGCTGTTGATGCTCCCGGTGTCGATCTGGAAGACCCCGAGCGCCGGCACGTCGTAGAGGAACAGCGAGAGCGACGCCACCGGCTTGCAGGCGGGGCGCTCCCCGTCGGCATGGTGGCATGGGCAGTCGATGGTCTCGCCGGTCTCTTCCACGATGGCCTGGCGCCCGTCCCCGTGACAGGCGAGCCCTGTGCCGCTGCCGTAGCGCCGGTAGGCCTCCCAGTAGAAGTCGACGGGGTCGTTGGACGGGAACACCGCCCGGAACTCGGTCGGCTTCTCACCGAAGACGTCGTGGAATGCCTGGATGACCTGTCCGGATGCGTCGACGGCCTTGATGTAGTCGAGCTTGGTGGGGATCTCCCTGCCGTTGCGGCTGAGGGTCTTCTCCCCGATCTTGAGCTTGCCGATCCGAGCGGGACGGTCGGTGATGGTGGCCACCCCCCGGAGTCTTTGGTGCTGCTGTTGCATGGGACACAGTCCTCCTGTACTATCGAAATGGATGTACGTCTTGGAGGCCGCTTGCCAGAGCGGCCTTCTTCATCTCGTGGACCGTCTGACGAAGCCGGCCCACCAGGTCACCTATCCGCGTCATGCACCCCCTCAGTTCGCGGGTCTCGGTTAGCTGCTCGTGGTTCCACTTGTGCTCTAGGCGGACGTGTCTGTTGATGTAGGCCCACTCTTCGGCGTCGATCTGCCCGTCGTCGTCGGCTTCGTCCATGTAGTCAAGGAGGGCCCCGGTGTTAAGGACCTCCGAGTCAGCAAGGCACTGCAGGTCAAACAGGAGATCGTCTGCCTCGGTGAGGGTCAAACAGGAGATCGTCTGCCTCGGTGAGGAAGTGGGTGGCGGCGGGAGTAAGCAACAAAGTCACACGATCACCAGCCTTCCCTGCCTTGTGGCGTGGTCGATGCGGGCCTGGGAGATCTCCAGGTATTCGGCCTCTCGCTCTATCCCGATGAACTCGCGGCCCTCTTGGACCGCTGCCACTCCGGTTGTGCCTGACCCCATGAATGGGTCTAGGACTATGCCGCCGGGTGGACAGACGAGGCGCACCAGCCATGACATGAGAGCGACGGGCTTGACGGTGGGATGGTGGTTGCCCTCAATGGTGCCAACGCTCGGTGTCTGTTGCGGAAGCGGTCCTTGCGCCCTCTCGCCGTACCTGTGCACCTTGCGCGCCTCGAAGTCCTCGCACCCCGCGTTCCTCTCTGCCCGCGAAGCCTTGGCGCAGTAGAAGAAGCGGGAGGCACCGCCGGAGTCGCCACCATATTCTCGATTTACCTGTGTGCCTTGCCGAAAGCCTCCAGCGTCCTTGCGGGGTAGCGCCCCGTTGCCATGATGAGGAGACAGTCGCCCGGTCGTCCTCACCCCGCTCATCTCGTCCAGCAGCGCCCCCGCTTCCTCATCCAGAATGAGGTTGGCAGGCCAGCGACCAGAAGGCAGGTCATATCCCTTGGCAAACGGATTGAGTGAGAAGGAGGATGGGTTTCTGTCGCCGCCACCGTGCCGAGTATCTTTTCTGTTTGACTCTACCCGGCACTCATCAATCCCCAGCGGCCTGACGCCCTTCCCCGGCTTGCGGCAGAGGATGATTGGCTCCCATGCTGGCTTGAGGTTGCCCTTGCCCTTGGGAAAGCCAGAGTTACCGGTGGCGAATACCTTGCCGTTGCGACGGGCGACGAACGCACCAGTCGGCACGCGCAGGCACCAGACCTTACCGACGTAATGGACGGGCGCTATACGGGTCCCACAGCTTGTGAGCGCGGTTCGACTCGAACAGGAGCAGATTGGTCGGAGCGTTGTTCTCTGGGTTGTGGTCCAGATGGTGCACCACTTCTGAACGCAACAGCAACCGTCCCAGCTCCCGCGCCACCGCAAGCCGGTGCTCCATAACATAGCCGTCCTTGCGGGCCATAGGAGCGAACTCGGGCGGACAGCGAACGTAGCGCACGCCTTGGTAGTTGCCATGCGTCTTGAAGTAGGTGACGCCACCCTTCCAGGCGGGGTTGCTCTCCCCGCTCATCTTGGCCCGGAAGCTGGCCTCGCCCTCCGGCGTCCAAGCAGCCCGCCCCTTGTGCGCGTGCAGTCCCCACTCGGCCCCGCGCAATACGCCATTGCAGGCGCGTGAGCACGTCGGAGCCGTCGTTCGCTTCGCCCATGCCCGCGGCTTCCATACCTCTTTGCCGCAGACGGCGCAAGCCACCAACACCAAACCTACGCGCTCCTCGGGCGGTTTCTTCTTGTGAGGTATCGCGTTCCGGCACTCTTGCGAGCAGGTCTTGTTCCGTAAT
>JAGVUW010000216.1 GCA_019136035.1 Verrucomicrobiota bacterium
CCCTCGCACTGCAGACGCGGCGTGACGACCTCGTGGCGGAAGTTCGAGAAGAGCAGCCGCACCGGCGGCGCCTCACGCCGCCCGGCCGCCTGCGCCTGCCACTGCTTCAGAATGGCGTCATTGCGGGGTGCGTGGGCATACTCGAGCTGCCGCCGCGCCCGCTGCCGCAGTATCTCACGATCCCGCGTCGAGATGGTATCCATGCAGTCGCCCCCTGCGCCGATGGGAGTGCCCCAGAGCCGTCGAAGCGCTGCCGCCACGCCACGACGGAACACTATAGCCCCGCCCGGTCGAGTCGTTTGCTCGCCCGACTGGCGGCGCCGCGCCGGCGCTTGACGCACCCGGCTGGCGGGGTACGGTTGTCGTTGGCGGACACGGATCGTGCAGGCAGCGGCGGCGCGACACAACCTCAAGAGGGACGGCATCGTGAGATCAGCGGTGATGACCAGCATCCTGGCTCTGGCCGCGGTGGCCGCGGCGGCGGCTCCGGCGATCACCAACCCGGGCTTCGACAACGGCCTCGACGGCTGGCGGCTCGCGCCCGGCAAGGAGGGCATGGCCACGGTCGAGGATCTCGAGGGCGCCACCGGCAAGGCCCTGCGACTGCATACCGACGGCGCCACCCTGGGGATCGACTCGACGCCTCTGGTGCTCGGCCGCGACCTCGACCCGGCGCAGGTCTACCGGATCGAGGCGCGCGTCCGCCTCGTCGACCTCACCCGCGGCACCGCCGCCCTCACCGCCTGCGTCCTCGATGCCGACGGCAAACGCCTGGCTCAGTACGCCATCCAGAGCTGGCCGGCCGGCGCCAAGCCGGCGGGGTGGCTCCGACGCGCCGCCCTGGTCGGGCCGGGCACCGACAAGGCCTACCCCGAGGGGGCCCATGCCCTGCATCTGCGCCTCAGCTTCTACGAACCCAAGGGCGACTGCCAGGGCGAAATATGGCTGGACGACTGTGCCATCACGCCCGCGCCGGCGCAACGCTTCGGCGATTGGCCTGCCTCCATCGTGGCCCGCCTCCAGGACCTCGAGGTGCGCTTCGAGAGCCGGTCGTTCTGGACCCTCTACCGCATCGACTACCAGGGCACACGCCTCGGCCGCGACACCTTCGGCAGCCACTACGGCACCGTCGCCAGCGTCAAGGGCGTCGGCTTCATCGGCTCCGGGCACACCGAGAACGGCGAGACCGAGCAGGTCGTCGACCTGGCCCTCAGCGTCGACGGCCAGCCGCAGCAGCCGCCCAGGGACCTCTATGAAGGCGCCCGCGAGGTCGTCCTCAAGAAGCACTCACGCATCCGCGACCTCGACCTGAACACGACCATCACCCTGCGCGACAACCGCATCTGGGAGGAGGTCGTCATGGCCGCCGAGAAACCCCTCGAGCTGAACCTCCTCTACCACTTCATGCACCCGTGGGTCACCGACATGAGCCACTACCTGGCCGAGAAGACCGACGGCTCGATCGTCGAAGGTCCCTTCGTCGATGACAAGGGGATGAAGATCAGCGCCCCGGTGGCCTGGTCGGCCGTCTTCAGCGAGGCCCTCGGCAAGGGCGCCGTGACCGTGGTCCTGGAGACGCCCGAGGGCCTGCCCTGGGACGTCCGCTACTGGGATGTTCCCGGGGCCTACCGCAAGCACTACATGACCGTGTTCTCCATGGCCACGGTGGAGCCCGGGCGGAGTCTGCGCTACCGTATTGTGACGGTGCCCTTCGCGGCGCCGACGGTCGACTGGAAGCAGGCAGCGCGCGACCTGGCCGGAGCGGCGGCCGAGCCGCCCAGGCCCGGCGGGCAGTAGACGCCCACCCCGGACGGCCGGCACGGTGGACCGCTCGAGACGATGGTCCTGTGGAATCCTGACCGAGGAATCCAGACCGAGGAGACCCGATATGGTGACGACGCAAGCCTCCCCGCCGGCCCTCCGACACGCCATCCGCGCCGCCGGATTGCACCGCCGCCGCCCGTTCACCCTGATTGAACTCCTGGTGGTGATCGCCATCATCGCCATCCTGGCAGCGATGCTCCTGCCGGCCCTCACCCAGGCCCGCGAGAAGGCCCGCCGCGCCGCCTGCCAGTCCAGCCTTAAACAGCTCGCCCTCGGACATCAGATGTATGCCGGCGACTTCGATGAGCGCACCCTGCCCTACACCACCGCGCCGTCCGGCGGCGGCATCTCGTGGACCCTCATGGTCTACCCCTACGTCAACGACTATGGGGTCTACCGCTGCCCCTCCCAGCCCGAGATCACCCTCATGACCGGCACCAGCCTCGTCAAGTCCGGCTTCGGCCATAACCGCAGCGCCGGCTGCTTCGGCGAGACCCCGAATGCCGGACCGGCCCTGGCACAGCTCACCAACCCGAGCCGTTCGGTCGACTTCACCGACACCCGCGGCCAGGACAATGAGACCTACAGCTTCGGGACCTTCTACAGCGCCGTCAACGGCGCCTGGGGCGACACCATCAGCCCGCGCCACAGCTACGGCTCGAACTTCTCCTTCTACGACGGCCATGTCACTTGGGAGAGCCACATCGGCGTCTACCAGAGGATGGAGTTCCGCCTGTTCTGGTGAGAGCCCTCCCCCCGGCGGCTACGCGCCGGGGGAACCGGTCCGACCGGCTCCGTGCACGCCTGGGCGATTGACCGCCCTCCCCCGCGCCGCCGGTCCTGAATTGCCTGCGCGCGGCGCCGCGACGGCTGGCGTATGATCGCGGCCGTGCTACGTTACAGCGCGTTAGCGTGAGGCGTCTCAGATCCCCGACGACCAGGGGTGCGGCGGCACCGGGCGTAAGGCCCGCCGGCGCAGGCGACAGGGGCGGCCGCGATGCACCCCGGTCGGCCGTATCGGGCGAGCGGCCCAGCCGCCCGCAACCGGCCGCAGCCGGGACGACGGTGCAGCCGTTGCCCACGTCCCCATCCAGACCGCCCCCCGGGCGCAGCCCGCCGCGCGGTTGCCGGGCCCTTCTCCGCTGGCGCGGTACCTGCAGGGGCAGCGTCGCTTCTCTCGGCCAGGCCGACCGAGGCCGCCGGGAGGCAGGCCCCGCACCGCAGACATGAACCACGGCGAGGCCGTGCAGAAGAAGGACGACGTCGATGGAAGCTCTGAAGATCGGTATCCTCCTCTCCTTCGTCGGCATGGGCGCCGTCTTCGCCTTCCTGGCCGTGATGGTCCTGTGTGTCCAGTTCAGCGCCCGGCTGCTGGCGCCCTTCACTCACCTCATGCCTGAGAAGGAGCCGGCGCGCCGCAAGGCCGCCCCGGGTGCCAAGGCCGCCCAGCCGGCCGCCGGCCAGGCCGGCAGCGCCCGCGTCGTCCCCGTCATCACCGCCGCCATCCATCAGCACCTCGCCGACAAGTCGTGACCGCGACACGGCAGCGCCGCTGAACCGCTTTCTCCTTCTGTATCGTCACACGAGACCACAACCCAGAGGAAACGACCGACATGAAGAAGATCCGGTTCATGGACCTGTCCTTCCGGGACGGCTTCCAGTCCGTCCTCGGCGCCCGTGTTAAGACCGCCGACTTCCTGCCGGCCCTGAAGGCCGCCGTCGAGGCGGGCACCACCCGCATCGAGATCGGCGGCGGGGCGCGTTTCCAGAGCCCGTACTTCTACTGCCAGGAAGACGCCTTCGAGTCCATGGACACCTGCCGCCAGACGGTCGGGCCCGATGTCGACCTCCAGACCCTGGCGCGCGGTATCAACGTCGTCGGCCTGATGTCGCAGTCCAGTGACATCATCAAGTTGCACGCGGTGCTCTTCAAGAAGCACGGCATCACCACCATCCGCAACTTCGATGCCCTCAACGACGTGCGCAACCTCGACTACTCCGGGCGCTGCATCGTCGATGCCGGCCTGAGGCACCAGATTGCCATCACCCTCATGGGCCTGCCGCCGGGCATGGACACCCAGGCCCACACGGCCGCCTTCTATGTCGACCGCCTCAAGGCCATCCTCGAGGCTGAGATACCCTTCCACAGCCTGGCCTTCAAGGACGCCTCCGGCACCTGCACCCCGCGGGTCATCTTCGAGACCGTCCGCGAAGCCCGCCGGCTCCTCCCCGCCGACATCGAGATCCAGTTCCATACCCATGACACCGCCGGCACCGGCGTGGCCTGCAACCTGGCCGCCATCGAGGGCGGCGCCGATGTCATCGACGTCTCCATGGCACCCCTCTCGGGCGGCACCTGCGCTCCCGATATCCTGACCATGTGGCACGCCCTCAAGGGCAGCGACTACACCCTCGACATCGACTACGAGAAGTACCTGCGGGCTGAGGAGGTCTTCCACGAGTGCATGTCGCACTACTACCTCCTGCCCGAGGCCAAGGAGACCAACCCGCTGATCACCCTCTCGCCGATGCCCGGCGGCGCCCTCACGGCCAACACCCAGATGATGCGCGACCAGAAGTGCTTCGATAAGTACCCGCTGGTCATCAAGGCGATGCGCGAGGTGGTCGAACGCGGCGGTTTCGGGACCTCCGTCACACCGGTCAGCCAGTTCTACTTCCAGCAGGCCTTCAACAACGTCATGTTCGGGCCCTGGAAGAAGATCGCCGACGGCTATGGCAAGATGGTCCTCGGCTACTTCGGCCGCACCCCCTCGGCCCCGGATCCGGAGATCGTCAAGACCGCCGCCGCCCAGCTCAGCCTCGAGCCGACCAGCGAGGACCCGCGCCTGATCAACGACGCCAACCCGAAGCTCGGAGCCAAGGCCGCCACCGCCAAACTCGTCGAGGCAGGCCTGCCCGTCACCGACGAGAATGTCTTCATCGTCGCCTGCTGCAGCGAGGGCAAGAGCGACAAGGGCCTCGACTTCCTCAAGGGCATCCGCCCCCTCGGCATCCGCTACCGCGAGGAGGCCCCCGCCAAGGAGACCCCGAAGGCCAGCCTCGAGACGAGCACCTCGGCCACCTCGGCCGCGGCAAGCGCCAAGGCCGCCAGCGGGCCTGCGGCCTACGACGTCACCGTCGACGGCGTCACCTACCGCGTCCACGTCGCCGCGGCCGGCAGCCACGGCGCCGCCCCGCGCATCACCGATATCCAGCCGGCCCACGCCGCCGCACCGGCCCACGCCGCCGCCCCGTCTGCGCCCCGCCAGGGCGCCGAGATCAAGGCGCCGATGCCGGGCACCGTCCTGCGCGTCATGGCCTCGGTCAGCGATACGGTCAAGGATGGCGATACCCTCGTCATCATTGAGGCGATGAAGATGGAGCAGGAGATTAAGGCCACCCGCGATGGCCAGGTCCTCGCGGTCGAAGTGAATGTCGGCGACACGGTCGACTCCGACCAGGTCGTCGCCGTGGTGGGCTGACAGCGATCGCCGACCCGCCGGCGCCGGCCGGCGGGTCCCACGGCCGTCGGCGGTGGGCCTGCCCGGCACCGGCGGCCCCCGACGGTCCGGCGGACGTGGCGCGCCGGACAGAGCAGACTCGAGCGCCGCGGCACGACGCGGCGGACCACCCTACGAGAGCGGCAGAAGACCCTGCCGGGAGACAGAGACGCGATGAAGAGAATCGGCTTTTGGCTGGCCCTGGTTCTGGTGGCGACGAGCGCGCCATGGTCTCGGGCGGACGGCCCGATCGTCACCGAGCTGCAGGACGAGGTCTTCAGCATGACCCAGCGCGCCGACGGCGTGGTCGAACTGCGCTACATCTGGGCTGAGCCCGCCGTCGTCTACCACCTCACCGTCCGCGAGGGCCAGGTCGTCTTCCCCGGCCGTGAACTCATGGCCCTGAGCCTGAAGCACACCAACAAGGACCTGCCGCCCCGCAGCAAGCCCACCGTCCTCAGCGGCGGCACCTACCGCATCGACCAGGTCAACGTCGGCCTCGGCGACACGGTCGAGCCGGGTGATCTCAAGCCCCTCATGACCATGACCCCGATGCCCATCCTGCACGACTCGACGACACCCAGCCGGGTCGGCGGCTTCAGCATGAAGGGCCTCCTCGTCAATCTCTGGAAGAGCACCGGCCTCTATGAGATTATCGCCCAGTCGGGCAAGGACTGGACCCTCGGCATCGGCCGGATCCTGATGATCATGGTCGGCCTGGTCCTCATCTGCCTGGCCATCTTCAAAGGCTTCGAGCCCCTGCTCCTGGTGCCGATCGGCTTCGGCGCTGTGATGACCAACATCCCGCTGGCCGACCTCTCCGGCCCGGATGGCATCCAGGGCATGGTCTATCAGGTCGGCGTGGTCACCGGCGTCTTCCCCGTCCTGATCTTCCTCGGCATCGGCGCCATGACCGACTTCGGCCCCCTCCTCGCGAATCCGAAGACGGCCCTCCTCGGCGCCGCCGCCCAGCTCGGTATCTTTGCGGCCCTGCTCGGCACCCTCCTGCTCGATATGGTCCCCGGCATCCAGTTCAACCTCAAAGACGCGGCCTCGATCGGCATCATCGGCGGCGCCGACGGCCCGACCGCCATCTTCCTGGCGTCGCGACTGTCGCCGAATCTCCTCGGCGCCATCGCCGTGGCGGCCTACTCTTACATGGCCCTCGTGCCGATCATCCAGCCGCCCATCATCAAGCTGCTCACCACCCGCGAAGAGCGCCTCATCCGCATGACCCAGCTCCGCAAGGTCTCGCGCATCGAGAAGGTCGCCTTCCCGGTCATCATCACCCTCCTCTGCGCCTTCCTCCTGCCCGATGCGGCGCCCCTGATCAGCATGCTCATGCTCGGCAACCTCATGCGCGAGTGCGGCGTCGTCGAACGCCTCAGCGATACGGCCCAGAATGCCCTCATCAATATCGTGACCATCTTCCTCGGCCTGGCCGTGGGCTCGAAACTCAGCGCCGACAAGTTCCTCAATGTCCAGACCCTCGGCATCCTCCTCATGGGCCTCGTCGCCTTCGCCATGAGCACCGCCGGCGGCGTGCTCCTCGGCAAGGTCATGTGCCGCCTCAGCGGCGGCAAGATCAACCCGATGATCGGCGC
>JAGVUW010000096.1 GCA_019136035.1 Verrucomicrobiota bacterium
CTGGGTGATGGCCGGCTTGGTGCGGGCCGTCGCCGAGTTGCCGCGGATGCCGGGGTCGCACTCGACGATCTGCTGCTCGACCGCGTCGGGCAGACGGACGCCGACCATGTGGCCCTCGAGGAGGAGCGCGTAGACGCCCTCCATGTTCTCGACCAGGTAGTACTTCTGCTCGCCGACGGCGTCGGCGTGGAGGGTGTACTGGTCGTAGCTCTCCAGGTCCATGAAGGTGAAGTTCTCGCCGTCGCGGTAGAGGAACTGCGACTCACGGGCCTGGAAGTCCGGCTCGGGGAAATTCTCTTCACCCTTGCAGCTCAGGTCGGTCTTGGTCTGCTGGAGGAGGTGGCGGGCGCGGATCTTGTAGAGGGTGGCGGCGCCGCGGGCCGAGGGAGTGTGCTTCTCGACGCTCTCGACCATGTAAGGGGCGCCATCGATGCTGATGACGCTGCCGCTCTTGACCTGCTTAGCGAGCATAGGCACTCGTTCCTGGTGCTTGTGGGCGCCGCGCCCGCGCGCTGCGGGCCGCGGCGCCATTCGTGGGATCCGGCCGCGGTCTCAGCGCAGTTCGACGCCGAGGCTGCCAGCCAGGTGGTTGCGGAGTTTCTCGTGGAGGTCGTTGACCACCTTGTCGGTGAGGGTCTGGGTCGGGTCACGGTAGACGACGCTGTAGGCCATGCTCTGCCGGCCCGGCCCGAGGGCGGCCTCGTCGGCGTAGATGTCGAACAGCTCGACGCGCTCGACCAGGGGCAGGCGCAGTGCCGCGATGGCCTCGAGGACCTGGCGATGGCTGAGGCCGGCCGGGGCGACGAAGCTGACATCGCGCTCGACCGACGGGAACTGCGGCAACGGCCGCGACACCGCCGGCGGCGGCGCCTGCAGGCGCAGGCCCGCCGTGAGTTCGGCGCCGGCCTCGCCAAGCCAGGCTACCGCCTCGCCGGCGAGGCTCACCGCGGCGCCGGTGCCGCTGCGAAAGGCCGCGTGCTCGGCGGGGGCGAAGACCGGCGACAGGCGCCGTGCCGCGAACCAGCCCTCGAGGACGCCCTTGATGTCGTAGAAGTCCAGCAGGCGCTTCTTCTCCTCGCCATAGCGCTCCGGGTTGGCGCGGCCGGTCATGACCACGGCAATCTGCTGACGCTCCTCCGGGAGGGCGTCATCCTTGATAAAGACGCGGCCCATCTCGAAGAAGGCGAGGTCGGCCTGGCCGCGGGCCAGGTTGTGCGCTGTCGTGGCCAGGACTCCCGGGATCAGCGACGGGCGCATGGCGCCGAGTTCGGCGCTGAGGGGATTGACCGGCCGCACGAGCTGCTCGGCGCTGACGCCGGTGGCGCGCACGGCGGCCTGCGGGTTGACGAAGCTGTAGGTCATCGTCTCGTTCAGGCCGAGGGCGCGAAGCTGAGCGCGGGCCAGTTCCGCCGCGTAGTAGCGGTCGGCCGAACGCGGGCCGCCGAGGAGGGCCGGCGAGGCCGCGCTCGGGATGTTGTTGAGACCGTAGAGGCGGGCGACCTCCTCAATGAGGTCCGCCTCACGGAGCAGGTCACTGCGGCGCCACGAGGGGATGCGCACGGTGAGCGTCGCGGCCGTCTGCGCGACGACCTCCATCCCGAGGCTGGTGAGGAGGCGCACGACCGTCTCGGGCGGTATGGGGATGCCGATCAGGGCCTCGATGCGGGCGAAGCGCGCCGTGACCTCAGAGGGCGGTGCCGGCTGCGGGTAGGCGTCGATGCAGCCCTCGACCGCCTCGCCGCCGGCCAGCTCGCACATCAGCGCGATGGCGCGGCGGCTGGCCCAGTCGCACATCGCGACGTCCACGCCGCGCTCGAAGCGGTAGCTCGATTCGCTGTTCAGGCCGACACGGCGGCTCGTGGCGCGGATCCCGGACGGCGCGAAGCAGGCGCTCTCCAGGAGGACCGTCCGGGTCTCGTCGCGGATGACGCTGTTGGCGCCGCCCATGACGCCGGCCAGGGCCACCGGCCGGGCGCCGTCGCAGATGAGGAGGTCCTCGGGGGTGAGCACGCGCTCGATGGCATCCAGGGTCACCATGCGCTCGCCGGGACGGGCCCGGCGCACGACGATGCGGTGGCCCTCGAGAAGCTCGTAGTCAAAAGCGTGCAGGGGCTGCCCGCACTCCATCATGACGTAGTTGGTGATATCGACGACGTTGTTGATCGGCCGCACGCCGACGGCCCTGAGAGCGCGCTGGAGCCACTCCGGGCTCGGGCCGATGCGGACGTTGCGCACCATGCGGGCGACATAGCGCGGGCAGAGCTCCGGCGCCTCGACCGTGACCGCGGCCAGGGTATCGATACCCGGACCCGCCGACGGGCAGGCCGTCGACGGCAGGCGCAGCGCCTGCCCCCGGCCGGACACCGCGGCAATCTCGCGGGCAATCCCGAGATGCGAATTCCAGTCGGTGCGGTTGGGCGTGACCTCCCAGTCGATCACCGCGTCACTGCCGATCACCCCGGCCACCGGCGACCCGATCGGGGCATCGGCCGGCAGCACCAGGATGCCCGCATGGCCGTCGCCCAGGCCCAGTTCGTCCTCGGCGCAGAGCATCCCCGAGGACTCCACCCCGCGGATCTTCGCCTTGCGAATGGTCATCCCCGACAGGGCCGTGCCGACCAGTGCACAGGCGACCTTCAGGCCGGCGTCGCAGTTCGGCGCCCCGCAGACCACCTGCAGCGGCTCCGCCGCCCCGACCTCGACCCGGCAGACGCTCAGGCGATCCGCATTCGGATGCGGCTCACGACTGAGGATCTGCCCGACCACGACCGTCTCGGGGACCGCCCCGAGGGTCTCGATGCCCTCGACCTCCAGACCGGCCAGGGTCAGCCGTTCGGCCAGCTCGGCCGTCGTCCAGGGCATATCCACATAGCTCTTCAGCCAGTTCACCGAAGTCTTCATCGACAGCGATCCCTTCCACGCGTTTCCATCTCGGCAGTGCCGTCCCGTTCCGTGACCTCTCCAGTCCTCAGAACTGCGCCAGGAAACGCCTGTCGTTCTCGTACAGCAGCCGGATATCCTGGATGGCATGGCGGATCATGGCGATGCGCTCGATGCCCATGCCGAAGGCGTACCCCGTCCAGACCTCGGGGTCGTAGCCGACCGCGGTGAAGACGGCCGGGTCGACCATCCCGGCGCCGCTGATCTCCAGCCAGCCGGAGTGCTTGCAGACGCCGCAGCCCTTACCGCCGCAGAGGATGCACGAGAAGTCGTACTCGATGCTCGGCTCGGTGAAGGGGAAGAAGTGCGGCCGGAAGCGCAGCTTGACCTCCGGGCCGAGCATCTCGCGGGCGAACTCGGCCAGGACGCCCTTGAGGTCGGCCAGGGAGACCCGGCGGTCGACGTAGAGGCCCTCGATCTGATGGAAGTTCATGCTGTGCGTCGCGTCGGGGGTGTCGCAGCGATAGCAGCGCCCCGGGCAGACGATGCGCACTGGCGGCGGCTGGCTCTCCATGACGCGGATCTGCACCGGGCTGGTCTGGGTGCGCAGGCAGCGCCCGTCGGGGAGGTAGAAGGTATCCGCAACGTCGCGTGACGGGTGGTCGGCCGGGGTGTTCAGGGCGTCGAAGTTGTGGTAGACGGTCTCGAGGTCCGGGCCGTCGGCGACCACGAAGCCCATGCGGCGGAAGATGGCCACCGCGTCGTCCATGGTCTGCGCCACCGGGTGCGATCGACCGACCTGGCGCAGCCGCCCGGGCAGGGTCACGTCGAGAGTCGCCGTCGCGACCTCGGCCTGGCCGAGCGACGCCTCGGCCGCGGCGAAGGCCTCCTCCAGCTCGGCCTTGACGCGGTTGGCGGTGCGGCCGACCTGCGGGCGCTCCTCGGCCGGGACCGCCCCCATGCTCTTGAGCAGCGCCGTGATCTCGCCCTTGCGGCCCATAAAGCGGATGCGGCACTCCTCGAGGTCCGCCGCCGAGGTGATGCCCGCCAGCGCCTGCCGCGCCTGGTCGAGGGCCGCCTGCATCCGTGTCTCAATCTCGTTCATGATGACGTCCTGCACTCCGTGCCACACCCGAAGACGGCCGGCGCCGGGCCAGGCCGCCTCGCCCCGCCGGGCCGGAGGCGCTCCGCCGGAGCCGCCGCAAGCGGTTACCAATAGCCGCGCAATGCCGATTTTCCAGCCGGAAGCACCGTGAACACGGCGCCCGCGCGGAGGCCGAGCCGACGCTCGACGCGGCCAGGGGGGCGCGGTCCCGGGTTGTCCCCAGGCCTTGGGGCTCGAGCCCGCCGGAAGGGGACACAAGCGACACAAAGGACTCCAGGTTGGGGGAGGCCGGCGCAGTCCCCGATGTCCCCGATGTCCCCATCCCTCGCCGCGGCGGCTGTCCGGCGGGGCACGGCAGTGCTACCGTAGCGCCGTGGCGGCCTCGGCGGCCGCCCCGTCCGCCGAGGAGACCCCGCATGCGTTGCCAGACCGACCCGCTGACGCGTCTGATCCACATCATCTACCGCGTGCCCGCGGGCGCGCCCGACCGCCTCGTGGTGCGCTGCGCCTGGTCGCCGCGCGGCCAGGGCCGGTGGCAGCCGGCCCGGGTCGAGCCCCTGATCTCCGAGACCGCCGACGCGCTCATGCCGGCCGACGAGGCGGCGGCATGGCAGCGCGGCGAGCTGGTCGAGTGGCGCGCCGCCGGGCTGGAGCGCACCCTGGTCATGAACCCCTACCCGGAGGCCCTGGCCGGCGGCGTGGTCGACATCGACGTCCGCCTCGCGTTCCATGGCGCCGACGACGAGGCCCTGGCCTGCCTCGAGGCGGCGGTGTGGTCGGACCAGCGCGATGTCGTCTACCTCGACGACTGGAGCGCGGTCCTGCAGCCCGACGCGGTGGCAGCCGAGGCGCGTCCGGGCTGCTGGCGTCTGGAATCGGCGACGGCGCCGGGTGCCGTCGCGGTGGTCGCCGGCGGGCGACGTCTGGCGGGCGACGGCGGCGCGGCCTTGCCGCAGCTCACGATGCCGATGGCGCTTCGCGGCCCGCATGCGCTCTTCGTGTGCGCCTCCGGCGGCGTCCGTCTGCGCCTCTCCGGCGACCTGCGCAGCGACCGCCTGGCATCGCTGCGGCCCGGCCAGGAGGAGTTCTGGCGCTGGGCCCGCCTCGATGGCCAGCACCTGGTCGTACGCCAGTCGTATGCGTACACCGGCCCGGCGCCATCGGCGATCGAGTACGTCAAGGCGGTGCCCCTGGAAGACGCCCTCGTGGCCCGCCTCGAGGGCGCCTTCGGGACGCCGGACCGCTTTGTGGCCGCCTACTGGGAGCCCTACAGCTACGCGTTCGCCGACGATGTCCAGGATATGTCCTGGCATCTGCAGTACCTCGATGCCTACCGCGAGGCCGACGTCTCCCTGGTCGACACCCAGCTCGGGCGTTTTGGCATGA
Organism: Verrucomicrobiota bacterium; assembly: GCA_019136035.1. GTDB lineage: Bacteria > Verrucomicrobiota > Lentisphaeria > Oligosphaerales > JAFGRS01 > JAGVUW01. The sequence continues at coordinate 5,372 of JAGVUW010000096.1, forward strand.
AGATGGTCTTCGAGAGCCGCGTCGCCGACCAGCTCCTCTACCAGACCCAGGGCGACCCCATCGGCGCCGTGGCCCAGCCGCGTACCACCAACGTCGGCCGCATGCAGCAGTACACCAACACCCTGCAGGCGACGCTGACCTTCGCCCGCATGCTCGGTCTCACCGCCCACGCCAACTTCGGCGCCACCAACTGCTACCCCGGGTCGCCCCTTCAGGGCGAGATCTCCAAGCAGCACCCCGACTGGCGCCGCGGCAGTGCCCTGCGCTACGAGGTCCCCGAGGTCCGCCACTTCATCCTCGATATCTACCGCGAGGTCCTCGACGCCGGCGCCACGGGCCTCTCGATCGACTTCTGCCGCTACCCGGACAGCGTCGACACCGCCGCGACCGCCACCGGCTTTCTGCGCGAGCTGCGCGCCCTGGCCGACGGCTACGCCCGGCGCCTGGGCCGTCGCGTCGCCATCCTGGTGCGCTTCCCGCTGGCCGGGGAGCGCCTCGGCGAGCGCTTCGACTGCGCCGCCTGGGCCCGCGAGGGCCTCGTCGACTACCTCTGCCCGAGCAGCATCCAGGGGCGCTTCCACTACGCCGACATGGCGCCGTATGCCAAGGCCGTCGCGGGCACTGCCTGCGTCCTGCTGCCGCAGCTTGACGCGCTCGCCTGGGGCCTGCCTCGGCCGGGGCCCTTCCTGTGGCGCATCCGGCAGCTCTACGATCAGGGCTTCCAGGGCGTCTATATCTACCAGGGCGACGCCATGGCCCTCGGCCGGCCGGTGCTCCGACGCTGCCTGAGGATGCTGCGCAGCACCGCCGCAGTCCGGCAGTTCTGGGCGGAGGACGAGCGCCTGCGGCCGCAGCGCAGCAAGGGCATCTACCTCTCCAGGCCCAGCCGAATCGAGGGCTACCACGCCTGGGAACGCCTCCACCTCTGGCCCGAGGGCGTGCCCCTCGGCGAGATGGAGGTCGACCTCGACGGCGCGCGAATCGCCCGTTTCGACGGACCGCCCTACCTCGTCGGCAGCCAGGACTTCAGCGGCGACAGCGCCCTGCCCCCGGGAGAGCATGCCCTCGGGGTGCGCGTCCGCGATGGCGACGGCTGGCTCGAGCGGACCTTCGCGATCACGGTCGCGCCGCGCTGACGGATCCCGCGGCGGGATCGCGGAAGATCGGCACCTCGACCGCATGGCCCGCGCGGATGGCCCGCACCGCCGCCAGGGTCGCCAGGGTGCTGTTGGCGCCGTCCCAGAGCGGCGTGCGCGGCCGGGTGTCGTGAACAATGGCCGCGAGCCAGTCGACGATCTCGGCCTCGTAGGGGTGACCCTTGGTCCGCTCGGCGGCCACCGGGTTGAACGGCGGGTGGACCTCGTCCGGCGTGCCGGCGCAGGCCGCGGTGTCACGTTCGATGGTGCCGTTGGTGCCATAGATGCGGAGGTTGTTATACGGCGGCACGGCGCAGCGCGGCGCATACAGCGCGGCCACCTTGGCAATCGTGCCATCCTCGAACTCGAACAGGCATACCTGGCAGTCGTCGTGGGTCATCGCC
>JAGVUW010000704.1 GCA_019136035.1 Verrucomicrobiota bacterium
GGCCCCTGCGTGATCGGGGACAGGTTGCGCGGCCAGCGCGTCAGCGCGTAGTACAGGAAGCCGTCCGGGCGGTACTTCGCGGTCATGGCGCCCATGAGCAGCCGCGCCTCGATGGCAGGGTACTCGATCAGCCAGTTGCAGTACGGGTGCTTCGGACCGATGCAGATGTACCACCAGACCTCCATGCCGCGCTCACGAGCCTGCGCGACGCGCTCGGGGTCGAAGCGCGGCGTCAGCGGCACCCACCCGTCGACCTTGCCGGCCAGGCCGGTGTCGAGGCCGAAGCTGTGGTCGTAGGCCGTGGTCATCAGCGGCATCTCCGGATAGGCCGCCTTGATGGCGCCGAAGACCCGCCCCAGCACCGGGAAGGCCTTGGCAGGGACCTCGTCGTAGCCATACAGGTAGGCGTGCTCCAGGAGCCCCTCCTCGCGCAGGCGGGGCACCCAGTAGTCGAGGTTGCGCAGGCAGCGATCGATGCTCTGCTGGACGCTCGGGTGGTCGACATCGGTGACCTCGCGCGGGGTGTCGACGTGGAAGATCATGAAGCGCTGCAGGAGGCCGCGGTCCTTGAGCCGGCGCAGGCTGGCCACCGGCAGACTGAGGGCGGCCGGGTCGTCCTTCGGGCGCCGGTAGATGTGGTCGAGGTCGATCTTGTAGCGCGCCAGGACGTCCGCCGCGGCATCGAAGCGACGCTGGTACTCTTCGTCGCTCATGTCCTTGCCCCAGAGCTGCCGGATGGTGTCGTAGAAGCTGCAGGCCGTGGGCAGGAAGGACAGGTCGGGCAGGACCAGGTCGAAGACCCGCAGGGTCACCGGGACCTCGACCGCCGGGCCCGTGCCGGCACGCACCGTGACCCGGCCGCGGTAGCGTCCCGGGGCGGCCTCGGGCGGCATGTGGATGCGGATCCAGAAGGACACCGCCTCGCCGGGGGCCACGGGCGCCGCGGTCTGAAAGTCGAGAATCGGGTCAGGCCACCAGCCGACGTAGGGCACCGGATAGGGCGGCTGGCGCGTCAGGACATGGCCGACCAGGCTGCTGGTGACGGCGCCGGCCGGGAGGGCCGTGCCGTCGTCATGGCGGAAGTCGCCGGGCTCGACCCGAACCTCGCTCACGGCCTCCTCGGCCCCGAGGACCACCACCTGAAAGCTCTCCCACTCATTGCGGGCCAGCTCGAGGGTGACCCGCTCGGCCGAGCCCACCGCCTGCAGGGGCTGCTCGTGGATGGGGATCTTCTCCATGGAATCAGCGATGCCGACACCGAACGCCGCACCCGGCACGCGCCGGCGTGTCTCGGCCAGGATCCTGGCGGCATGGAGATCGCGGTCGAGGCGGTCGGCCTGGCGGCCCGCGGCAGCGGTGGCCTCGAGGAGGAACTGCGCCCCGCCGAAGGTCGGTTCGGCATCGAAGCCGCGCCACACCGCCTGGACGGTCTCGAGGGTCTGGCGGTACTGCGCCGGCAGGACGCCGCCCGGCTGGACTCTGCCAGCCTCGACCAGGCTGGCCTCGAGGCGCGCCATGAGGCGCTGCGCCTCCTCGGACCGCCGGCCCTCGAGACGGATGGCGTCGATCCAGAGGGTATGGTCCTGCGCCGGTTCCGCCATAGCGAGGTCGATCTGCACGATGCGCCGGCAGTCCAGGCCGAGATCCGCCAGGCTCACCCGTGCGGCCAGGCGGCCGCGGCCCGGGATGACCAGGTCACGCTCCGCCTTGGCGCCGGACTGGTCATGCAGCGCCAGGACCAGTGTCGCCGGGTGGCGCCCGGGGTTGCGCAGGTCCAGGCAGAGGTCGGCGTAGCTCGACCCGTCGCGCGCCGGGAGGGCCCCCTCGAAGTAACGCGCCAGGAACACCGGCCGGCGTGGCCGGCCGGCCTGGTGAGCGACGAACTGCAGCTCCAGCGCCGCGGCGCCCTCGAGGCGGGCACGGTCCGTCAGCCGGGCCGTCACCCCATGCGCCTGCCACCGCGACAGCGCCGACGCGTCCTCGAAGTCGGCAAGAACCAGCGGCTGCGGCAGAGCCCACGACGCCCAGTCCGCCTCGCGCACCAGCGCCAGGCTGCCGAGATACAGGGTCAGGTCGCGCTTCGGGCGGGTCATGAACACATGCACCTCGCTGAGCGACGCCAGCGAGAGGGTCTCACCGAGGTCGTCGAGGCGCCAGGCGATGGTGTTCCAGACCTGCGGCTGCAACAGGCGGTGCGGGCCGTGCCGTTGCTCGCCGGCGCGCAGGAAGAAGCCGATGTCGACCGCCTCTTCGTGCGGGTTGTAGACCCGCAACAGGACCGCATCGGCACCGCTCCAGTCGGCCGTCGACAGCACGCCGGCCGGAATCTTCAGCGCCGGCCAGGCGTCGCCGCCCTCGCGAAAGGCCGGGTAGGTCACCTCCAGGACGTCGGCCTGGCCCGCCACCGGGTCCTTGACCGCCTGGCGCCGCACCGCGCCATTGACGCTCAGGCGTTCCGACGCCGCGGCGAAGTCGATCAGCGGCGCCTCGGTGAAGGCCTCCGGCCAGGACGAGCCCGCGGCGAGGCCGGCCCCCAGGACCCACGCCACCAGCCAGACCACCGCGAACGCCCCCCGACGCCATCGACCTGCCATCCTCGCGCCTCCTTGACTGAGAAGAAGCTCCCCCGCGGCCGACGACCCGCCCGCGGCGCCGGCGCTACTGTACCACGCCAGGCGTCCGGCCGCCGTCTTGACAGGGTGGTGCTTCGGGACGATGGTGCCGGGCCTGTCTTTCCCAGGCCGCCGAGGCCGCGGAGAGCGGCGCGCGTCGCATGTCCCCTGCCCTGGAGCAGGCTCAGGAAGCCGTCGTCACGATGAGACTCTCCACCCGGATCGCCATCCTGCTGGGCGTCAGCGGGCTGTACTTCATGTCCTTCTTCCACCGCGTGGCGGTCCCCGGGACGATCTTCGACGACATCCAGGCGACCTTCGGCCTCTCGGCCAGCGGCGTGGCGACGCTGGGCTCGATCTACCTCTTCGTCTACAGCGGCCTGCAGCCCCTGGCGGGCCTCCTGGCCGACGCCTGGGGCCCCGGGCGGACCATCCTCGTCAGCGGCCTCCTGCTGAGCATCGGCGGGCTGCTCTTCCCGCACGCCGACTCGGTGACCGCGCTGTACCTGACGCGCGGCCTGGTCGGCGTCGGTGCGGCCTTCGTCTACGTCGGTATGCTCAAGGAATTCGATGAGCTCTTCGGGGAGCGCTCCTTCCCGATCGCGCTGGGTGTCGGCATCGTGCTGGGCTATGCCGGCGGGCTGTTTGCGACCCTGCCCTTCGAGCGCCTGGTGGCGCATCAGGGCTGGCGTCAGGCCCTGCAGGCGGTGGCCCTCGGCGGCACCGCGGCGTGGTGCCTGGCAGCCCTCTTCATGGCGGGTGCCGGGCGGCTCCGGCAGCGCCGCCACGAGCGTTTCGGCGGCTGGGTGGTCCACGTCCTGCGCAACCGCGACTACCTGGCCCTGACGGCGTCCTGCGCCGTCACCTTTGCCATCGGCTTCCTGCTGCAGGCGACGATTGGCAAGAAGTTCCTCCAGGACGTCTGCGGCATCTCGTCCGATCAGGCCGCCGGTTTCACCTTTGCCATGATGCTGACCTGCATGATCTGCGTCTTCCTCAGCGGCCTGGTGGCGCAGCGCACGCGTCGGCGGCGGCCCTTCGTGATTCTGGCCGCGGTGATGGTCCTGGCGGCCTCGCTCATGCTCGTGATCGGGGCCCAGTTCTCGCTGTCGCGCGGCTACTTCCTGGGCTGCTACATCCTGCTCGGAGCGGCCTACTCCTTCACCGTCTTCTATGCGACCGCCGCGAAGGAGCTCAACCCGCGCGAGGCGGCCGGCACCGCCATCGGCCTGATGAACGCCGGCGTCTACCTGATGGTGGCGCTGCTCACGGCCGTCTGCGGTGTGGTCCTCGACGCCTATGGCGAGGGCGCGGTGCAGATCGGCGGCCAGCGCGTCTATCCCCCCGAGGCGTACCGTGCGGTGTTCGCGCTCTGCGCCCTCATGGCGCTGGCCTCCTGCGGCTGCGCCTGGTCGGTGCGCGAGGGCCGCTCGGCGGCACTCAAAGCATGACCGCGCCGCCGTCGGCGAGGGCCTGCCGCAGCGCCGCCGTGTCGACAGCGGCGACAGGCGCATCCTGCCGCAGCGCCAGCGCCGCTGCCACCCCGGCGGCCTCGCCGGTCTGGTTGCACGTGACCATCACCCGGAGGGCGCCGTAGGCGCCGCGGTCGGCATCCACCAGCCGGCCGGCCGCCAGGACATTGACCGCACCCCGCGGCACCAGGCTGCGGTAGGGTATCTGGTAGAAGGTCGGGTCCTCCAGGCGGTGCTCGCGCCAGCGCCCGGCGACGGAGGGCTTCCCCGGGACGCTGTAGACCTCGCGGCCGTCGAGGTAACGGAAGGTCAGCCCCGGGCGATCGCTGTGGTGGATATCGACGCGGTAGCTGCCATTGGCGATGGCGTCGGGGAAGCGCACGCCGTCCAGGATCTCCATCTCGGTCAGGGTGTGCAGGCACTCGGCGTGGCGCGTCTCGCGCACGCCGATCGTCGCCGGCAGGGCCGCCAGGGCAACCGCCTCGCCGCCGGGGAGATCGCGGAGGATGTCACGCATGGCCCGCACCTGCCGCCGCGCCGCCATCTCGGCCTGGGTCAGTTGGTCGGCGTCGCTGCAGTCGGCGTGGTCGACGCGGGTGCCGGCCACCATGGTCAAGCCCGGCACGCCGGTCACGGCCGCGCTCCAGACACAGCCGCGCGGCAGGGCCTGCGGCCGGCCCGGGTCACAGACGGCCGCACCGAGGGCAAAGCCAGGCTGACACCGCGCCACCGCGTCGATGCCATGGATGAGGGCACAGGCCGTCGGCGGCTGCAGGTCGCCCAGGCGACGCGTCGGCAGACCGCTGCGCGCCAGGACGTCGCCATCGCCGGTGGCGTCAATGACATAGCGCGCCACGACCGCCCGGCGCCCGGTCTTGTCCTCGATGATCAGCGCCGACAGGCGGCCGGCCTCGCCCACAGCGGCCACGAAACGGCTGTGCAGGAAGGGCCGGATCCGCGGCCGCGACCGCACCAGCTCGTCCAGCTCGATGGCCAGCTCGGCGGTGTTGAGAGTGGCATAGGCCAACGGCCGGCCGGCGTCGAGCACCACCGCGCCGCGGCGCTGGAGCCGCTCGATCATCTCGGCGGTCAGGCCGCCGATGATCCGCTGCGAGCCCGTGGTGTCGGCCAGGGAGTGCCAGATGCTGACCAGGCCGGCCGTGGCCACGCCCCCGAAGAAGCCGTGGTTCTCGACCAGCGCCACCGAGGCGCCCAGATCGGCCGCACGCACCGCCGCGAAAACGCCCGTGCAACTGCCCCCGACCACACAGATATCGCACTCGTGGACGACCGGAACCGCCCGCGCGGGCTCCTCGATATGACGCATCATGACGCACGCCTCCGAGGCCCGCCGAAAGAAGACTCCGACAAGGCCGTCGCGGCCGCCCGGGCCGCGACACCAGCAGGGCCGACGACAATCTGGCCCCGGCCCGCGCCGGCCTGCCGCGAGCGTGGCGAAGTCGGCAGCACTAAGCTTGTTGTGCCCACCTGTCATTTCTTGAACAGGTCTGAATGTGTCCCCATCCGCTCAAAGTACATCCGATCGCTCTCGACCCGGTGGATGAGCAGCCAATCCGACTCGATATGGCACTCACGTCGGCCGGCAAAGTAGCCGATCAGGCGGTGGTCACGATGGACAGGGTCGAGTGTCTCGCCCTTGAGGAGAGTGCGAACGATGGTCTTGAACCCTTCAAGGTTCTTGCCGCGACGCTGACAGCGCCTGACGTCCTTCGCGAGCTGATTGGTGTAGACTGGCGTGTACACTAGATCCCGAGCTTCCGGAACATGTCGTCCGCGTCCTCGCAGACGACCAGATCACGGCCAGCCTCCGAGGCCCCGAAAGTCCGTTCCGTGGTCGCCCTTGGCACGACGACATCGAACGGGAGTCCATCACGGAGTTCCACCTGCTTGTAGAACACCGTGATAGCTTGCGTGGCGCTCAGCCCAAGACGATGGAAGACATTTTCGGCTCGCTCTTTGAGATCGGGTTCCAGCCTGGCCCGGACCATTGCTGTTTTGCCCATCGTATCACCCCTATGGTTCTAGACGCATGTAGCACATATGGGATACAAAGGCAACGTCTGCCTCCTCCGTACAACGTTAATTGTCAGACGCTTCGGAATCCGCCGCCTGTCAGGCGGCGGATTCCGAAGTTGTTGCTGCATGCGAGTGTTCGGCAAGCTCTCCGTATGACTTCTTAGTGATCACATAACTGCCGGCAACAAAATCGTGAAGTGCTCGCTTCTGGCGGTTGAAGAGGATGGCTCCAATGTCCACATACACTAAGAAACCGAGGACCATCGCGATCGTTCCGAACGGCTGTCCGTATTCGTTCATAAGCCTGCCGACCTCGACAAACGATGAGTGCGCGGCGGAGTCCGGATAAGTTGCGAAGGTCTTCCACATTTGGAGATGGGAGTTGATGGAGAGAATCAGTGTCGGGAACACGATACGGCGTATCGCCCTGGTCCAGGAGAGATACTGCCCCTGAGTGTCTACTATGCGAACGCCAATAATGAGTTTGCCAGGTGTGCCCCCGAAACGCACGACTAACCATAGCCACAGAATAGTCCAGACAATCGACCAGATCGCTCCTGGGGCAAGATTGCGGTGTGTGATTGTCCATGTCATCAGCGGCATCGTGACCGGCATGAAAGCCCAGCCGATGGCAGCATCGATCAGTGCCGCCAGCACACGTCTCCAGAAACCCACAAAGACAAATTGACCTGTCCTGTCATTCATCTTGATTCTCTCTTCGCCGAACGCCACTATCACCCGACGAGGTACGAGGTCGGGTGAATGGACTGGTTGGAACTCCCCTTC
>JAGVUW010000349.1 GCA_019136035.1 Verrucomicrobiota bacterium
GGCCGGCGCGGGAGGCGGCGCCGGCGGGCGCGGTGCGGCAGCGCCTTCGGCGGGCGCCGCGCCGGGCGTGTTCTGCGCGGCGCGAGGCTCGTCCTGGGGGGCTGCCTGAGGGGCGTCTGTGTCGGCGGACTTGGCCATGACCCGGTTCCTCTACTCGCACTTGGTCCAGTGCTGTCCTCGCCCGGGTCGGAGTCGGCCCGTCGGCGAGGATGGGCTCAGGAAGTGAATCGTTCGTACAGGAGGCAGCACTGCTGCCGCAGTCGTTCCACGGTGCCCGTGTTGATCAGTCCGTACTCGGCCCGCGCCAGCTTCTCGTCCATGCCCATCTGGTGTCTGAGCCGGGCGGCGATGTGTTCGTCGCTCCAGCCGCGCCGACGCAGGCGTTCCCACTGCGTGGTCGGGTCGCACCAGACCGCGATCGTGTGATCGAGGCTGGTGTCCCAGCCGACCTCGAACAGCAGCGGCACCGCGCAGCAGAAGACCGGCGTCACGGCGCTGGCTGCCAGTTCCATGAGGCGCCGCCGGGCGCGCGGGTGGATCAGGTCATTGAGCCACTGCAACGCCAGGTCGTCAGCGAACACACACTGCGCCAGTGCCCCCCGGTCGATGCCGCCGTCCGCCGTCAGGATCCCGCGCCCCCAGCGCTCGGCGACGGCCTGCGCGACCGCCCGGTCCGAAGCGTAGAGCTCATGCACCACGGCATCCGCATCGGCCACCGTGGCGCCCAACGCCTGGAAACAGCCGAGGACTGTCGACTTGCCGGCGGCCATGCCGCCGGTAACCCCAACCACTATCATGGTTTTGGAAATGCTCTCGACACAACCCGCGTTCGACATCGGGGAGTCTGTATCTCCCGCGCCAACACACCCGACCAGAAGTCAACTGTCAGTCTGTGGGGTTGAGTTCAGGGGGGAGGGCAACCGCGGCCACATCCAGGCCCCGAAGCCGAGGCCGTCATGCGAGGGAACTTCATCCTCGTGCTCTAGTATAGCGTCGCCCTGCGGCGGCCGCAAGCGCGTCATGACGCAATTTGCGCAGAACACACCGCGGCGGGGCGTCGCCGGCGCGGTCAGGCCGGGACGACGTAGGCGGCCACCGCCGCCAGGAGGTCGTTCGGCACGCGCACGCGCAGGCGAATGCCGGCTTCGTCGTAGGCCTCTTCAAGGATGGCGCTGCGGCGGCGCAGGAGAGTCACCACCGCGTAGCGGTCGTGCGGCACCAGGAGGAGCTGCTCATGCAGGGCCGCCTCGAGTTCGCGGCAGAGGGCCTCGGTCAGCTCCGGCAGGCCCTCGCCGGTGCGGGCCGAGATCGGCAGGCCTTCAGGGCAGGCGCGCTGACGCCGTCGGCGTTCCAGCGGGTCGGCGACGAGGTCGACCTTATTGAGGGCGACGAGGAGGGGCTTGTCGCCGGCGCCGATCTCGTCCAGGACGGCGCGGGTGGTGCGGCGCTGGGCGTCGAGGTCGCGGCTGGTGATATCGACGACCTCGATCAGGAAATCGGCCATGAGGGTCTCCTCGAGGGTCGACTTGAAGGCCTCGACGAGCTGGTGAGGCAGCTTGCGGATGAAGCCGACGGTGTCGACCAGGAGGAGCTCCTGGTGGTTGGGCAGGACCAGGCGGCGCACGGCCGGGTCGAGGGTGGCGAAGAGCTGGTCGGCGGTGAGGGCCTGGGCGCGGGTGAGGGCATTGAGGAGGCTGGACTTGCCGGCGTTGGTGTAGCCGACGATGGCGGCTACGGCCACGGGGCGTTTCTGGCGCTGCTGGCGCTGGACGCGGCGGCGTTTCTGGACCTCGTCGAGCTGTTCCTTGAGTCGTTCAATGCGGCCGCGCACCAGGCGGGCGTCGACCTCGAGCTGCTGCTCGCCCTCGCCGCGGCTGCCCATGCCGCCGGCGGCGCCGCGCTGGCGGTGCAGGTGCGTCCAGCGCCGGCGCAGGCGGGGCATGGCGTAGTTGGCGCGTGCCAGGTCGACCTGGAGGACCGCCTCGCGGGTCTGGGCCCGGGCCGCGAAGATATCGAGGATGACCTCCTGGCGGTCGATGACGGCCAGGTCGGCGTGGGCCTCCCAGTTGCGCTGCTGCGAGGGCGTCAGCGGGTCGTCGAAGATGATCACCTCGGCGCCGCAGGCGCGGGCCGCGGCGCGCAGCTCGTCGGCCTTGCCCGAGCCGACCAGGTAACGCGGCTGGGGCTCGCGCAGGTGCACGAGCTGTTCGCCGACCACCTCGACGCCGAGGGTGGCGCTCAGTTCGGCCAGCTCGTCCAGGAGCTCGCGGGCCAGCTCGGCCGAGACGCCCTCGGTCTGCAGGCCGACGAGGAAGGCGCGGGCCGGCCGCCGGGCGGTCTCCTGGAGGGGCTTGGATCGGTCGGTGCTCACGGGGCTGCTTTCTGCCTGGGTGGCTTGGTGCCGCGCTGGTTGCCGCCAGGCGGCCGCGCGGCCTCGCCGCAGCCGATCACCATAGCCTGGGGCAGGGCCGTTTCCAGCCGGCGCGCCGGACCGCGCCGCCTCAGGCCGGCCCGCGCGGGCGGCGGATGTGGACGCTCTGGACCAGGCCGCAGCAGGCCATGACGGCGATCATGAACGAGCCGCCATGGCTGACGAAGGGCAGGGGCAGGCCGACGATCGGAGCCGCTTTGACGGTCATACCTATGTTAATGAAGGCGTGCGTGAAGATCAGCATGGCGACGCCCACGGCCAGGTAGCACCCCAGGTCATCGGCCGCACCGGCGGCCGTGCGCAGGGCGCAGACGAGGACGCCGATCAGGGCGCAGACCACCCCGGCCGCCCCGACGAAGCCGGTCTCCTCACCGATCACCGAGAAGATGAAGTCGCTCGAGGCGACATTGCGCGGCAGGAAGCCGAGGACGTGCTGGGTGCCGCGCATGTAGCCCTTGCCCCAGAGCCCGCCGCTGCCCACCGCCAGGAGGCTCTGCTGGGCATTCCAACTGTCGCTGGCCTGGCGGAAGAAGGCGGCGTGGCGGCGCTCGGCCTCCTCCTGCACCGGCTCCGGCATGAACGGCGCCGCCACGGCCAGGGCCAGTGACGAGGGCGCCTCGATGAAGACCTTGATGCGGTCCTGCTGGTAGCGCTTCAGGCGCGGGTAGGCCAGCGCCCCGACCAGGCTTGCGCCGAGCACCGCCGCCACGATCCAGCGCCAGCGCAGGCGGGCCGTGAAGGCGATCGCCAGGGCGAAGGGCACGAAGACGATCGCGGTGCCGAAATCCGGCTGCAGCAGGATCAGCCCCATCGGCACCGCGATCACCGCCAGGCAGGGCACCACGCAGTGCACCGGCGAGCGCCGCAGCCAGGGGTGGCTCGCCACCCAGGCCACGAACAGCAGCACCGCCGGCTTGGCCAGCTCGGAGGGCTGCAGGGGCACACCCAGGCCCGGCATCGGCAGCCAACTGCGCGCCGCGTTGTGCACCACGCCCAGCGGCGAGAGGACCAGCACCAGCAGGAGCAGGGCGCCCAGATAGGCGAGCCAGGACCACTCCGCCAGACGGCGGTAGTCGGCTGCCGCCAGGGCCAGGTAGGCCGCCAGGCCAATACCGGCGTGCAGGAGCTGGCGTTGCCACTGGCCGGCGAAGTGCCCGCCGACCTCCTGGCCGACGCCGTAGATGAACAGCAGCCCGGTGCCGAGCAGGAGCAGGTTCAGCCCCAGCATGGCGAAGTCCATGCGGAGGAGGGGACGGAGTGCGGCGAGTGTGGGGCGGCCCGTGTGCATGGTGCTGTCAGAGGCGAGGTCAGCCGAGGGTGACGGCCCGGCGCGGCCGGCGACGAGGAGGTTGCCGCGCCGCCCTTCCACTATAGAGCCCGCCGCCGCGGCTGCCAGTCGGGCGGATCGTCCTCCGCCGGCCGGGCGGCGACTTGCGCCGGCGTGTTTCGAGGTGATAGTAAGGATCAGTTACGAACATCGTGGTGGAGTTGCGGCATGCGTCGACAGCGGCAGGACGCCATCTGTGCGGAGCTGGAGCGAGCCGGCCGGGTGACGGTCGAGGCTCTGGCGGCGTCGTGGGGGGTGCAGCCGATCACCATCCGTCGCGATCTCGACGACCTGGCCGAGCGCGGCCTGCTGATCCGGGTCCGCGGCGGCGGGGTGCGCAGCACGCGGGTGAGTCTTGAGTTCAGCTACAGCGACCGCCTGCAGCAGCAGCTCCCGGCCAAGCGCGCCATTGCGCGGGCGGCGGCGGCGCAGGTGGAGCCGGGTCAGACGGTGCTCCTGGACACCGGCAGCACGACGCAACTGATTGCGCGCGAGCTCTCGGGACGGACCGGCCTGACGATTGTGACCAACTCCCTGGCGGTGGGCTACGAGCTGCGCGGTTCGGCGGGCCTGCAGGTGGTCGTCCTGGGCGGCCTGGCCCGTCCCGGCGGCATCGAGCTGGTGGGGCCCTTCACCGAGCGCCAGCTTGCCGAGATCCGTGCCGACCTGGCCTTTCTGGGCGCCGATGCGGTCGACGCCGCGGCGGGCTTCTACGCGGCCAGTCCGGAGGTGGCCCGCATCGAGACCCTGATGATCCGCGCCGCGGCCCGGGCCGTGGTCGTGGCCACGGCCGACAAGCTGCAGCGGCGCTCCTTTGTACGCTACGCGCGGCTGAGCGAGGTTGACGCCTGGGTGACCAGCGGCGAGATTGAGCCAGCGGCGGAACGCCGGCTCCAACGGCAGCTCCAGGTGCAGCAGGTCCCCAGTCTCGAGGATGCGCAGCGATGACCCAACCAACGTCTTTCTGTATTGACGATGCCCGCGTCGTGGTGCCCGGCCGGGAGGTCGTGCGCGGCGGGCTGCGGGTGACCGCCGGCCGCATCGCGGCGTTTGGCCCGGCGGTGCGCGCCGCGGCCGGCGAGGCGCGGATCGCGGCGGCGGGGGCCCTGCTGACGCCCGGCCTGATTGACGTCCACACGCATGGCCTGCACCACGTCCGCTACGACGCCGGCCCCGGCGACCTGCGCCAGGGCGCCGCCTGCCTCGGCGCCTACGGCTGCACCTGCGCCTACCCGACCCTCATCGGCAAGGCGGCCGACAAGGCCTTCCTGGAGCTCCTCTCGGCGACCTGCGCCGGTCTGGACGGCGCCGACGGCCCGAACGGTGCCTGCATGCCCGGTATGCACCTCGAGGGGCCCTTCCTTGCCTTCACCGGCGCCGGCTGCACCCTCGTCCCCGGCGACGTCGGGATGCTCCGCGAGATCCTGGCGGCCGGCCAGGGCCGCATCGCCACCATGTCGATCAGCCCGGACGCCGAGAATATCCTGCCGGTGATCGAGGCCCTGGTCGAGGCCGGCATCCGCGTCTTTATCACCCACACCGGCGCGACCCTGGACCAGACCCGCAAGGCCATCGATGCCGGGGCGCGCCATGCCACCCACTTCTACGACGTGTTCTACCCGCAGCCCGAGACCGACCTGGGGGTGCGCCCGGTGGCCTGCGTCGAAGCCATCCTGGCGGACCGGCGGGTGACGGTGGACGTCATCGCCGACGGTGTTCACGTCGATCCCACCGCGGTGCGCATGAGCCTCTATGCCAAGGGCTGGGAGAACCTGATGATGATCACCGACAGCAATGTCGGCGCCGGTCTGCCGCCGGGCGAGTACGACACCCCCTGGGGCTTCCGGATCTACGCGCATCCCGCCAAGGCGGCCCGCATCATCGGCGACCACCGCTTCGCCGGGGCCCTGGCCGGCAGCGCCCTGACCAGCAATGTCGGCATGGCCAACCTGTTGAGCTGGTTCGGTGACGAGCTCGAGGAGGCCCGCATCTGGGCCATGGGGACGAGCAACCCGGCCCGCCTCATGGGCCTCGAGAACAAGGGCACCATCCGCGTCGGCGCCGATGCCGACCTGGTGCTCTGGCAGCAGGAAGGCCTGACGCCGCGGCTGACCTGGGTCGGCGGGCGCTGCGTCTACGACAGCACGAAGTGATCCCACGGCACGCCTGACGGGCAGCGACTGCGAGCCGCGCCGCCGGGCAGGAGACACGAGGAAAGGACCCCGATGAGCACCTTCACCTGGAAACCGGCCGAGTTCATACCCTTCCGCGACATGGCCGCCATCGAGCGCTGCCGTGCCATCCGCAAGGAGGACCTCTGCCGGCATCCCAATCCGGATTTCCGCATTCGCATCGTGCCGGGCTCGGAGCTGGGCTTCCTCTGGCTCACCGACATGTTCTACCGCATCAAGACCGCCGCGGATCGCAACGAGACCTGCGTGCTGATCACGCCGCAGCCCTGGCCCGACGGCTACCGCCAGCTCGCCGACCTGATCAACCGCTTCCGGGTCGACTGCCGCAAGCTCCATACCTTTAATATGGATGAGTACGCCAATGAGGAGGGCGTCATCGCCCCCGAGACCTGGGAGGCCGGCTTCCTCTACTCGATGAAGCGGTACTTCTATGCCAACCTCGACCCGGCCCTGCGGCCGCCCGAGCGCCAGATTCAGGGCCTGACCAACCGCAACCTCAAGGACTACGGCCGCATGCTCGCCGACCTCGGCGGCGCCGACTGCTGCTACAGCGGCCCGGGCTGGACCGGCCACCTGGCCTTCATCGAGCCCGATGCCCCCGAGTTCGATGCCCCCCTGGAGGTGTGGAAGACCTTCGGGCCGCGCATCGCGACCCTGAGCCCGTTCACCATCGCGCAGAACTCCCTGCATGGCGCCTTCGGCATGAGCGGCGACCTCTGCGCCGTGCCGCCCAAGGCCGCCACCATCGGCCCGGCTGAGGTCATCGGCGCCAAGCACCGCTTCGATATGCACAGCATCACCGTCGACGGCTCCTTCGCCTCCTGGCAGCGCCTGACCTCGCGCCTGGTCCTGCATGGGCCGGTCACGCCGCTCCTGCCGCAGTCGATCCTGCAGACGCTGCGGACGGATGTCTACGTCAGCGAGGCCATCGCCGAGAACATCGAGCCGCGCTGG